>CAIXDX010000001.1 GCA_903918335.1 uncultured Methylococcaceae bacterium
CTTATCCTATGTCAACTTATGTTTTAAAACGCCATGATTAAATGTGGACGACCACGAAAAGGCGAAGAAGATTCTAGCCGTCAGCGATTACTGGATGGCGCTCTGAGCCTTTTTTTAGAGAATGGTTACGGCAGTGTTAGCCTAGAAAGAATCGCCAAAACGGCCCATGTATCGATGCGCACGCTTTATAATGAATTTGATGGCAAAGCCGGTTTATTTGGTGCGGTCATCAAACGCTACAGTGATCCCTTTGTAAGCACCTTAGCTGAAGAAAGCGCTCTAACCGGTCATCCTGAAGAAGCACTCATCACTCTTGGTAAGCAATTTATAGCCGGCATTACCCAACCCGAAGTTCTTCGCATGCGCAGTATCATGATGGGGGAATCGCTACGTTTTCCTGACCTTGCTGTACAGTTTTATGAACAAGGCCCTCAACGCACCTTAAATCACTTAGAAGAGTTTTTTATAAAACAACAAAATGTGGGGTATTTTAAAGACCATGACCCGCATGCACTCGCAGATCATTACTTAAGTAGTCTTCGTAATGAGCGCTTACAAAAACTCCAGTTAGGGATTGAGCCCCCTCCTACGATTAATGAGATTGATACCTGGGTGCGCCAACGGACGGCACTGTTTTTAAAGGGTTGCCTGGATCAATAGATCCACTAACGCGTGTTTTAATTAAACTACTGGATCATTTTACGACGATACTAAGACCTGATTACACTGTTCCGCCCTCTAACGACATGTCTCGAGTACCTGTTGACAGGGTTTGAGCACTTGTCGACACATGTCGAATAGTCTAAGACACGCCTAGCACTCCTTACTACACGTCTCGCCAACATAAAATATATGCCCACTACATTTTGCGGCGTGTCGTGATATGTTTGAGACATCCTTCAAGCATAGCTAGACGTGTCAACAGAGGATGGAACCCTGTTAACTAATCCGCGAGACGCCATACTGAACAGTGCTACACGCCTTAACTTTATGGCGAGACGTCTCTCGAGTTTCATTAGCCAACTTATTAAGCCACCAAACAACCTGAACACAACGCCGTTCGGAATTCTCAGTTAAGTTTTATCATTAATAACAAGCGCTAATAGTTGTAAATTAATTTAACATCCGTATTATTTTACATGTACTAAATAATACACTCAAAGCACTCATCACTTATTAAGTAACTGTAATAATTTATTTTTATTGTCATAAATCTATTATACAACCGTCATTGCTTGGTCATGCAAGTGTCATATCCAGTTGATACATTCTACGTTCATTAAGCTAATGCAGCACACCTTTCTAAATTTATTAATCTAACAACTAAAGGAAACCAACAAATGAACAAAATGAAGTTGGCAATGGCAATCATGTCATTACTTGCCCTTAATAGTCCCGTTCAGGCTGAAGAAAAGCTGAAAGGAAAAATAAAACACGTATTGATGGTGAGTATCGATGGCTTACATGCCCTAGATGTTGCCAATTACATTGCTACACATAAAGACTCTGCACTTTCTGAATTGAGTGAGCATGGTGTTACCTATTCAAATGCAAAAACTCCTGCTAACTCAGATTCCTTTCCTGGCATGCTTGCGTTAGCGACAGGTGGATCACCCATCAGTCATGGCCTGCTTTATGACGTAAGTTATAATCGCAGTACAGTCTATTTAGATTCTGCTTGTGCGACCCCATTATATGGCAATGTTCAAGTTTATGATGAATCTATAGATAGTTATAGTATGGTTAATGGTATACCAGTTTCTAACAATGTTATTGACCCTAATCAACTGCCTTATTATAGAAATGAACAGAATCAATGTGTTCATAAATATCCACATAACTCAGTTTTAACCAATACGATTTTTGAAGTTGTTAAAGAACAAGGCGGCTTAACTGCTTGGGCGGATAAACACCCTGCTTATGACATCCTGAACGGTCCCTCTGGCTCAGGTGTTGTAGATTTTTATGCACCAGAAATTACCAATGTTGGTGGTCTAGATAGTACCGTGAGTGTGGTGTGTACTGGTCAAAATGATGACTTAAAAGTGACAGCTATTTTGAATCAAATACAAGGAAAGAATCACGATGGCTCAATTCGCTCTGGTGGAGTTCCTGCAGTTTTTGGGATGAATTTCCAAGCAGTGAGTGTAGGTCAAAAACTTGCAATCAATAATAAAGATAAATCATGCTCCAGCACTAGCTCTCTTGATGGTAAATCAGGTGGTTACTTAGACGGATCAGGAACCCCAACTGAAGTTTTAGCTTACGGTTTGGACCATACAGATGCTTCATTGAAAAGCATGATCAGCGCTCTTAAAACCGCTGGTATTTATGAGTCTACATTATTCATCGTAACTGCTAAGCATGGTCAATCTCCAATCAACCCAGAGCTAGTTAATAAGCCTGGTCACTTTGCAGACTTAGTAGCAGCGCTTCCTGATGCTGGCACTAACCCTGCCGCTCAAGCCATTGCTACTGCAGCTAATTGTCCAGGCCCTGTATGCGGATTCGTTCAAGATGATGATATTGCTTTAATTTGGTTAGGTGATCAAACTCAAACTCAAATGATTACAGACTATTTGAACACAAACGCTAAAGCACTGTTCATAGAAGACGTATTATCCGGAAATGAACTTAAATTAAAGTTTAATGATCCATTGAAAGACGCGGCTACACCAGACATTATTGTTCAACCTATTACTGGAACAATTTACACTGGTTCAAGCAAAAAAAATGCTGAACACGGTGGGTTAGCTTACAGTGATACTAATGTCGGTTTAATTGTTTCTAATCCTGAAATCAGAGAACGCATTGTTAAAAGCCCTGTTGCTACTTCTCAAGTAGCACCAACCATACTTGAGTCTTTAAATATAAACCCTAATAAGCTAAAAGCAGTTGTTAAAGAAGGCACACAAATTCTACCTTTCTTATTTAACAACTAAAAAGTTCTGTACCGCTCATAGTCATTATAAGCGGTACAGAGTGACTTCTATTTAAAGCAATCATTCTGTATTGATTTACCTTTAAAGGCTTCAATATTAAAAAAGGCTTAGGATTAATCCTAAGCCTTTTTTATGTCTGAATGAAAATCTCACCATTTCGTTCAATCTATTTAAATAATAGTTCAGTAACAATAAACAAAAATCCAACATAACTTAAACACAAACCCTGAAGAAATATATTACAAAAATCAATTGTCATCAAAAATTCACACAAATGTCATTAAATATTAATGAGTTACAATTATCATTAAAGTTGGTTGATTCAAATACTAGATATGCTCTTTAATGAATTCCAGCCAAATCTGCACACATTAAAAATCTATGTACATCCTTTAATTTAAACATAACCATTCTATTGAGAGTCACTATGAAAAAAATAGCTATTACTTTAGCGGTGTCTGCACTACTAAATGGCGTTGCCTTCGCCCAGAGCAATGATCACCGAGAAGCGATTCCACATTTGGATCACGCTTTTGTTATCGTTATGGAAAACCATCACTATAGCCAAATTATCGGTAATGTTGATGCGCCATTCATCAATGCATATGCAACACAAGCTAACTTGGCTAACAACTATTACGGAGTCGGTCACCCAAGTTTAACTAACTACCTAGAAATCGTTGGTGGTTCAAACTTTGGTGTGATTAACGATAACTCTCCAGCTTGGCACAATACTACTTGTGTATCTAACTTGAATTCAAACACCGCTTCTTTAGAAGGCGCTCCAAATATCTGTCCAATCGCTGGTACTGGTTTAGATGGCGCGACTCCTGCAGTTGATACTACTAACGAAGGTACTCCAGCTTCTCCTATTTATAACTTTCCTTTAGCACCTGCTAAAACAGTCGGTAAAACTATCGCGGACCAATTGGTTGAAGCAGGTAAAAGCTGGAAAACATACCAAGAAAACCAACCCGCTTTTGGTGCTGACAATGTGAACTGGAGTGACGGTTTATTAACAAACACAACGCCTGCTCCTGTTTATGGTGTTCCACATTTATATGCAGCTAAGCATAATCCATTCGTTTACTTTGCAAATATTCAAGCAGGTACAAACCCACATAATAGCTTAAATAACTCTGTTGGCTTTGAAACTTTATATGCAGATCTAAAAAGTGGTAATGTTCCTAATTTTTCTTTTATCGCACCCAACCAATGCCATGATCAACATGGCCGTGGTTCGAGCGAAGTGGGTCCTGGCTGTTCTACCGACGCAGGCACAATTGCGCAAGGTGATGCTACTGTAAAACAACTAGTGACTGACATTAAAGCTTCTTCAGCTTGGAAAGAAGGTAACAACGTCATCGTAATAGTATGGGACGAAAACGACTACAGCTCATTACCAAACCAAGTAGTAACTATCGTTGATACTAACTATGGCTCACAAGGTAGACAAAGTAATGTGTCTTATAACCACTTCTCTTTGTTGAAAACTCTAGAAGCTGGTTTTGGTTTAGATTATTTAAACCACGCCAAGGATAAAAATGTTAATTTGATGGCAGATTTATTCAACTAAACCCTCCAACAGCTCAGCAACTGTTTCTAATAGAAGCCGAGATAGTCCGATTAAAACTTCGTTTTCGTCGCCAGGCGGAAACGAAGTCCTCTCTCAACAATTTCAAATCATCCTCTATTTACTAAACAACCTTATCAACAACCCAACCTCAACTCATCACCAATGTTCTAATCTGAAAGCTTTAGTGGATATTTTTGTGCTGTATAACAAGGGCACTCAGCAAGGTCAATACCCTTAATTGGAAAGACTTTTATCTATTTGATTGCCCGTCATAAATTCTAAATATAGTTGGGCTACTATAGCGAGCAGTTAAATAAAAAAACGGCTGTCAGTCCGGCTTATAAAGTAATTGACTCATATTCCACTGATTTACATACTAACAGGCTTAACCCGCAAATAAGAAATGATCATCCCTCTTACCGAAAATCAAACAGAATGCGAATATCGTCATCAATGGATTTCCGAAGCCGCTTTTTATAAAGCGATGAGTAGAGACTTTGAGCCAGGATTTGAACTGGATGACTGGCTTTTTGCCGAACGCGAGTTTGTAAAAGAATTGATTGCAAATTATCACATTGTTTCTGCGGAAGATGGTGGTTTAACGCTGGTTGGTATACGGCGATTAGCAAAATTACTAGGGATTAAAAATACCGACACCTTCGACCAAAAAGAAGAATTGATTCATGCGATTCAAATCATTACGCAAAATCACCCCTGCTACGATAACCACTCGCTCCATCATTGCAATCAAGACGAACCTTGTTTATGGAGATATGATTGTAAGAAATTAACTGCTCAACATCTCTAGAACTGACTAACCTATTAGAGCATTTGTAGGCTTATATACTACTTAAAATACTGCAATAACTCTGATATTGAGCACAAAAAAACCCGCAAAGCCATACGGCTTGCGGGTTTCTACTATTTGGTACGGCGGCCGGTCTTGAATTAACTCCTATATATATGATATTTAAAACAATAAATAAAGACTAATCTCAAAAAGACACCATTTCGGACACACTTGTAATTTTTACCTATATTTAATCCAAAATATTAGTTGTATATATAAGGTATACGATAGATTAATACCGCAGAAATTATATATGAAATAATACAAAAGGTGATTGATGCAAGACTGGGCAACCTTCTGCGGTAAAACCAACTAAAACATTATCGACCATAAAAAAAAGATGCTATATTAAACACCTAAATTAGCATTAAATTGGAGTCATCATGGATACTGTGTTTGCCAATACAACTGTCAGCGTTACAGAACTAAAGCGCAATTATGCCTCTATAATCAAAGAAACGGATGAAAGTCCTATTGCCATTCTTAATCACAATAGACCTGAATCCTATTTATTATCCGCAAAATTTTATGAAACCCTTTTAGCCAAAATTGAAGATCTAGAGGATAAGCAACTTGTTCTTGAACGGGCTAACGGGCCATTCATTGAGTTAAGCATAGATGACCTATAAATTAAGGTTTCACGAATTAGCATTAACTGAATGGAATAAATTGGATGGTAGTATAAAATCCCAATTTAAAAAGAAACTTACGGAACGACTAGAACAGCCGCGTGTGCAGTCATCTGCCCTTTCTGGAATGAAAGATTGCTATAAAATAAAACTAAGGCAGTTGGGCTATAGAATGGTTTATCGAGTAGACGACTATATTGTATCTGTAACAGTTATTGCCATCGGTAAAAGGGATAAAGAAAAAGTCTATCAAGATGCTGA
>CAIXDX010000002.1 GCA_903918335.1 uncultured Methylococcaceae bacterium
TAAACATCTTGTAACCATTTAAGAATAATGGAAGTATCTAAGCCTCCAGAATAGGCCAATACCACTTTATTGATTTTCGACATAATACGCATTTACTCA
Organism: uncultured Methylococcaceae bacterium; assembly: GCA_903918335.1. Classification (GTDB taxonomy): domain Bacteria; phylum Pseudomonadota; class Gammaproteobacteria; order Methylococcales; family Methylomonadaceae; genus Methylobacter_C. The sequence goes on from CAIXDX010000002.1 coordinate 100, forward strand.
GAGTTAAAAAATTCCGCTGATTATACCTGAAAATGAATTGAACTAAAAAGAACGCAACCTAAATACATGTCGGACTAAGGCTAAGCAATAATTTTATTAGAGTTGAACAATAAGAGATATTACAGGCTTGATAGCCTCTGATTTGTGGATCATTTATCCGCATCAAAAATGTTTTCCAATGGATATTTAGGTAATTACTGCTGGGGTTTGTATTATTCCAACGGGTGTGTCAATAATTTCAGTTGGTGTTACCCCATACTCCAACAGTAATTCTAAAAACTCCTGTTGGAGTTTATAACATTCTTATAGGTGTTTCATGTATTTCATCTGGTGTTACCCCCTATACCAATAGAAATCATAGGAACTACTGCTGGAGTTCTTAACATTCTTATAGGTGTTTCATGTATTCCATCTGGTGTTACCCCCTATACCAATAGAAATCATAGGAACTACTGCTGGAGTTCTTAACATTCTTATAGGTGATTCATACATTCCAGCTGGTGTTACCCCATACACCAATAGAAGTTATAAGAACTACTGCTGGAGTTCTTAACATTCTTATAGGTGTTCAACACATTACAGCAGGTGTTACTCCCTATACCAATAGAAATTCCATGAACTCCTGCTGGAATTGATTGAACACCTGTTATGAGTAGCTGATATGCCAGTTTGGATTAGTTGATCTTGGCCCTCTGCATCTCCCGCTGCTTACACAGGGCATACAAGGCAGGGATAACAACTAAGGTTAACACTGTAGAAGAAATCATACCACCCACCATTGGGGCAGCGATACGACGCATCACTTCTGAGCCAGTACCGGTACTCCATAAAATGGGTAATAAGCCAGCCATAATGGCAGTCACTGTCATGACTTTAGGGCGTAAGCGCTCGGCTGCTCCGGTGATTAACGCTTTATATAAATCTAACTCGTTAAAAACGCGACCGTCTCTATTACAAAGCTGCAATTGTTCTTTGTAAGCTTGATCCAAGTAAATCAACATAACCACCCCAGTTTCTGCCGCTACCCCCGCCAATGCAATAAAACCTACACCCACAGCCACACTCACGTTATAACCCAAGAACCACACTAACCAAACCCCACCCACTAAGGCAAAAGGCACGGATAACATCACAATCAGAGTTTCTGTTAAACGGCTGAAATTTAAATATAACAATAAAAAAATAATACCTAAAGTTAAAGGGATAACGACTTGCAAACGTTCTTTGGCCCTTTCCATATATTCAAACTGACCACTCCACGCGATGTAATACCCAGGAGGAAACTTAACAGCCTGTTCTACCGCTTGCTTAGCTTCTTGCACATAGCCTTGAATATCTCGACCCCGCATGTCTACATAAATATAAGCTGATAAAGCGGCGTTTTCTGTACGAATAGAAGGTGAACCTTTACTTAAACTTAAATGTGCTAACTGACCTAAAGGAATCATAGCCCCACTGGCAGTAGGCACCAAAATATGTTCGGCAATCGCTTGGGGACTATCACGTAACTCACGTGGATAACGTACCGTAATGGCAAAACGCTCTCGCCCTTCCACCATCGTAGTCACTGTTTCACCACCGACAGCCGTGGCAATAATATCTTGCACATCCCCCATTAACAGACCATAACGCGAAAGAGCCTCATAATCGGGGCTGATATTTAGATAAGACCCACCGGTTAAGCGTTCTGCATAGGCACTCGTTGTTCCGGGGACTGTTTTAACCGCTTGCTCAATTTTTTGCGCCAAGCGTTCCATCTCAGTTAATTCTTTACCAAATAACTTAATACCGATAGGTGTACGAATACCGGTCGCCAACATATCAATACGATTCTTAATAGGCATGGTCCAGGCGTTACTCACGCCAGGTATTTGCAAGGCCGTATCCATTTCGGCAATTAGTTTATCAATCGTCATACCCGCTCGCCACGTCGATTCCGGCTTAAGATTAACCAAAGTCTCTGACATTTCTAAGGGCGCAGAATCCGTGGCGGTTAAAGCGCGCCCCGCCTTACCAAACACCGACTCTACTTCAGGGAAATCTTTAATAATCCGATCTTGTAATTGCAATAATTCTGCTGCCTTCGTGGGAGATAAGCCCGGTAAAGTCTGCGGCATAAATAACAATGTACCTTCATTTAAAGTGGGCATAAACTCACCACCCAAATGTTTTGCCGGATACCAAGTAGCGGCCATAATGAGCACAGCCATGAGCAACGTTAACTTCTTATATCGTAAAGCCGCCGCAATAATCGGGTGATATAACCACTGTAAGACCCTATTAATAGGGTTACGTTGTTCAGGTAATATGTGACCACGCACAAACAAAGACATCAATACCGGCACTAAAGTGACAGACAATAAAGCCGCCCCCGCCATAGCAAAAGTTTTAGTAAAGGCTAAAGGATGAAATAACCGTCCCTCTTGCGCTTCTAAGGCAAACACCGGCACAAATGAAACTGTAATAATTAAAAGGCTAAAAAATAGGGGTGGCCCCACTTCTTGACATGCATTCAACAAAATTTCTGCTCTAGGCAAACGCCCTGCGTCGCGCTCTAAATGCTTATGGGCATTCTCAATCATCACGATCGCAGCATCTACCATAGCACCCATGGCAATAGCGATACCCCCTAAACTCATAATGTTAGAACTCATCCCCAAGGTCTGCATCACACCAAAAGCGATCAGCACTCCTACCGGCAACATTAAAATGGCCACAAAAGCACTACGTAAATGCATCAAAAATAATACGCAGACCGCCGCAACGACTAAGTTTTCTTCAAACAAAGTGGACTTTAAATTATCAATCGCTCGATGAATCAGCTCAGAACGATCATAAACTGTTTGAACTTGAACTCCGGGCGGAAGTCCTGTGGTTATTTCTTGTAATCGACTTTTAACATGACTGATCACTTCTAACGCATTTTGACCAAACCGTGCTAAAGCAATCCCAGAAACCGCTTCACCCTCACCATTCCACTCTGTAACTCCACGACGCTCATCCGGCACTAACTCTACTCTTGCCACATCGCGCACTAATACCGGCACACCTTGCACTTGTTTTAAAACTAATCGCTCTAAATCAGGTTTACCTTTTAAATAACCCCGACCACGCACCATATATTCAGTTTCTGCCAACTCAATAATACGGCCACCGACATCGCGATTACCATTACGAATCGCGTCACCCAATTCCTTTAAAGAAATACCATAAGCTTGTAATTTATGCGGATCCACCGTGATTTGATACTGCTGAACAAAACCACCAATACTAGCCACCTCTGCTACACCTTTAGCTTTACTTAATTGATAACGCACAAACCAATCTTGCAAGGTCCGTAATTCTGCTAAGGAATAATTTTTAGCTAATAAAGCATATTGATAAACCCAGCCGACACCCGTGGCATCTGGACCCAGTTTAGGCGTAATATTAGGTGGTAAGCGGCCATTTAAGGTCGTTAAATATTCTAAAACTCGAGACCGTGCCCAATAAATATCGGTGCCGTCATCAAAAATAATATAAACAAAAGAAGCGCCAAAGAAAGAAAAACCACGTACCACTTTTGATTTAGGCACACTTAACATCGCAGTTGTAAGAGGATAAGTGACTTGGTCCTCTACTACCTGTGGAGCCTGCCCCGGATACTCTGTATACACTATTACTTGTGCATCAGATAAATCTGGCAAGGCATCCAAAGGCATTTTAGACAATGAATATAACCCAGCCAAGACAACAACAAACGTTGCCAACAAGACTAAAAACACATTCCGCAAAGACCATGCAATCACATGAGTTAACATGCTTATTCCTCGGGCTTTAGATCAGGCTCTGAGGTACTCATCCCATTTAACGCCGCTTTAAGATTACTTTCAGCATCAATAAGGAAATTAGCATGTGTAACCACCTCATCCCCCAGTGCTAAACCGCCTAACACGGCATAATATCCGTCCGCTAAAACACCTAACTTAACGGTTCTCGGTTCAAATCGTCCTTCTCCTCGACTGAGTAATACAATCTGCCGCTTACCTGTATCAATGACCGCGGACTCTGTTACCGCCATTTGAGTTAAATGACCATCAGACGCAGTTAAAATTAAATTACCGTATAAACCAGGCTTTAATAAACCATCAACATTGGCCAACTCCACCCGGACTTTAACCGTCCGGGTTTCCGTCGTTAAAGTAGGATAAATAAAACTCACTTTCCCGGTAAATTGTTTATCTGGATAGGCATTAATAAAAACTTGTACAGACTGCCCCTGTTTTACCAAAGCAATATCTTGTTCAAATACATCAGCTAATAACCACACACTGCTTAAATCCGCCAACCTAAAGAGCAACTCACCCGGCATAAAACGCACCCCTTCTTGCGCCGGCTTTTCTAATACCACACCTGAGAAAGGGGCTATAAAAGGCACGCTATCTAAAGGCATTTGAGTTTCTTGTAAATTTTTAAGTTGAGCTGGCCCGATATCCCAATACTTCAAACGTTGCAAAGCATTCTTAGCTAATTGCTCTGCTGTGTCTATTACCTGAACACTTCCATTTTGGAGGACTTGTACACTCTGTCTCGCGATGACATACTCTTGCTGAGCCGTGATTAACTCGGGACTATAAACATCAAATAACACCTGCCCAGATTTAACAGTTAGCCCCAACGAATTAACAGATAAATGTTTAATCCAACCTTCGTACTTGGCCGATACCGTTTTAATACGACCTTCATCTGCCTGGATACTGCCTAAAGCGCGTACCTGTCTAGTCAAATTACGTTCTGAAATTAATGAGGTAGTGACACCCAACTTTTGAACCTTTTCAGGACTTATTTGTATCTGTCCAGGGATATTTTGCTCGCCCTCATAAACAGGCAAATAATCCATGCCCATTTCATCCTTCTTAGGCACTAAAGAAGTATCAGCTGCCCCCATAGGGTGACGATAATATAAAACTTTTCCGGCTTTGGTAGCTAAAGTCTCAGTCGCCAAAGGTTCGTCATAAACCGCCACATAATCCATACCCATCTCATCTTTAGCAGGTTCGAGTGACGTAACTTGCGGATTCATTGGATGCCGATAATACAAAAGCTTACGTACTTTTGCGACCTGAAGATCACCCTGTTCAGTTATCTGGTGTTGCCGACCTATCCAATAACCCGCCCCTAATCCAAACAGTAAAATAAGTACAATAAAGAAACTTTTAATCATGATTAATATCCTCACCTACCGCAGCTGATAATTCCGCTAATACGGCTTGAGTATTGGTCTTTGTTTGCCAATATTGCATTTGATATTGCAACATACTCAACTCAATGCGCAATAACTCAGAAAAGCCAATCTGACTCACTTGATAACTCGCCATTAAGGACTTAACTGTCTGTTGAGCTTGAGGGATAATTTCTTGCTCTAGCAATAAAGACTTTTCTTTCAACTGTTGATATTCAGCTAATTTAGACACTATTTCTGCGAGCACTTTATGATGTTCATCTTCAGCCGCATATTGTTCCTGTAATAACTCACTGTTACGTTGATCAACGGCTTTAGCCTGCTTCTGAGCGGCATAGAGTGGCACATTCATACTCAATTGCACACTAGCAAAGTCGCTTCGAGTCTGACCTGTTGGGGCGTTTTGTCTAAAGGCATAAGCACCACCTACAGTAAAGTCTGGATAAAAATCTTGCTTAGCCAACTCCACATTACTTTTTGCCGCCTCTAACATTTTGCTGTGTTGTGCAAATAATGGCCTAAACCTTAAGGCTTTATTTTGCAAATCAGTGGATGTTAATGCAGGAAAGTTAAAGACCACTTCATTCGGCAGATGAACTGAATACTCTACATTACGATCAATTAATGTATTAAGCTTAGCTGATTCGGCACTTCTTAATGCTAACAAATCTAACTTTTCGGTTTTTAGTTTGGATAATTCTAATTGCGCTAACATTACTTCCCTTTGCGCACCTTTACCTACTGTATAATTCACTTGAGCAACATTAATAAGTTGCTGAAAAAAATCTCCCGATGCTTCTAACAAATCAAATGTTTTTGCATAATAAAATAACCGCCACCAACTTTGTTTAACCTCACTGACCAATCGCAAACGCGCCTCTATAACAGCTTCATTGCTTGCCATCGCTTCATGTTCAGCTATTTTTTCTCGTAGGGATCGTTTACCAGGAAAAGGAATGGTTTGACTAACGCCCATTTCCATCATTGTCATGTCTTCTTGGCGTAAATTGAAATTACTAGTTGGCATATTCAACATGCCAAAATTTACCGTAGGATCGGGTAAAGCACCTGCTTGAGAGGGAACCGCTGCCATAGCTTCAGCTCTAGCTTTAATTTCCGCTAAGCCGGGATTACCCGCTAAAGCTCTTGCCACCGCGGCATCTAAGGTTATTTCTGTATTTTCAACAATCGACTTTGTATCAGCTTTTGCAGTATCAAAGAGTGTGAAACTAAAAATAGTAATGCTCAATACGAGCTTAATGACTCTTAATAATGGGATAAACATAGTTTAAAACACCTTATCTTCTTTTAAACCCCTAACGAAATTGATCACCACAAAAAGCAACTGACCATTTTGTTCAATATTTCAAAACTAAACACCTGCTTCGCCTCAGTACCAGCTAAGCCATAACAAACATGTAAGGGCAATAAGTGTTCTTCTCTGGGATGACAATACCTCGCTGCTGGCGCCATCTCCCACTGCACTAAAAGTGCTTCTCGCTTTGCTTCCGTGATAGTGGTGCTAGTACAAGTAGCCCTTAACCAACGCTCAAATGCCACATTTTGTGCTTGTGAACTCTGGGTCGTTGAACTAAAAAATGCTCGCATATTGTGGAACGTAAAACCAGAACCCACAATTAAGACCTGCTCATCTCGCAAGCTCGCTAAAGCTTTACCCATATTTATGTGAACCTGTGGATCTAGATTCTTAACTAAGGATACCTGTAAACAAGGAATATCAGCATTGGGATACATTATTTTTAAAGGTACAAATAAGCCATGATCAAAGCCCCGCTCTGCATCTAATTTAGCTTTAATACCCGCAACCGTGAATAGGTCAGAAATGCGTTGTGCTAATTTTGGATCACCTCGCACAGGGTATTTAATTTGATACGCAGCATCAGGGAAGCCCTCATAATCGTAGATTAATTTAGGATACGTGCCGCTGCCGATAGTAACTTGCTGAGCTTCCCAATGTGCGCTAATGACTATTATGGCCTTGGGTCTAATTAAGTACTCTTTGATTTGCTTAAGACAATTCAACATTTCTTCATGGCCAGTACCTTTCAATAAAGGCAAAGGACCTCCACCATGAGATATAAATACTACAGAACGAGGCGTAGGTGCTTCTGAATTAAATATATTCATGCTTTATAAATATAAACAGGGGAATAAGAAAGAATATAGCACGAGTCATTTTTAGGTGTTTCAAATTTATCTCTCTTGAAGTCAATCTTAAGACTGGCATTGAAACTGAATTGACCTCATTTAAGGCTAAAAAGAATTGTTCGAGAATAGTGAGTATTTTTTAATAAACAAAATAGAATTTCACTGTGACCTAAAAATATTAGTGCTAAAATAAACAATTGGTTTTAAAGTATTTATCACGCTACCTTTGGAGCTTACTCAAGAAAATGACTCGATTGATTATAAGAATCTTAATGTTGGTCATCATAACGTTTTTAGATGCTTGTGATAACACTACATCGAATATTAAACCTAATAACAATCTAAGTTATAACCCTACTGTAACTGCACAAACACCTCAATCCCCAAGAATATACAAACAAACCAGTTATTCTGGCGTCTTTCAAAAGCCGGGGGAGTTAGAACCCGCCGTTGAATTTTGGCGTAAAACATACACAACATGGTATCGCTCACAAGTAGCCATACATGATGACCGCTATCTAAACGTCATCTATGAAGTGATGTTAATACCGGGGGATGTAGCAGAAAGCTTAACCACCGAACAAAAAGAAATGGTAAAAAATCGCCGTGAGTATTGGAAATCATATCTATATGCCTTAGAAAACAAAGTAAGAAGCAATGAATCACTGTCTGCAACTGATAAACAAATAATCGATAAATTTAGAATGACAGGCAAACCCATTATATCTTCCTTAACAGGAGCTAATGAACGTGTTCGATCACAACGAGGCACTCGTGAACGTTTTGTAAAAGGAATGGAAATCAGCCATCATTACGAAAAACAATTTAAGAAAATCTTTCATGACCATGGTTTACCAGAAGATCTGGCCTATTTACCTCATGTAGAATCTTCATTTCAACCTAGCGCCAAATCTTCTGCCGGTGCTGTTGGTATGTGGCAATTTACCAAATCCGCAGCCAAAACCTTTATGCCCGCAGGAGATAAAATTGATCAACGCTTGGACCCGATTGCCTCTGCAACGGGCGCTGCTAAATATTTAAGCCACGCCTACAAAAAACTAGGCGACTGGCCTGCAGCTATTACCTCTTATAACCACGGCATTGGCGGAATGAAGCGCGCCCAAAATCAAGTTGGACGTAACTTTGTGGATATTGTAGAAAACTATGATGGCCCAGCGTTTGGTTTTGCTTCTAGAAACTATTACGCACAGTTTCTAGCTGCCCGTGAAATCGCTAACAACCCTAGCTTTTATTTACGTTAATTGCTCCAAACATTAATTCAACCTTTCAACGGTTTCACTTTAATTTAAACAAAAACTTTAACATATCTACTGAGCCTATTAACCCTATCTATTTAATTTTTAAAAAAGGAATTAGGGGTTAATAGTATATTAAGCTTCACTTTATAAACTACTGTTCAATTAAATATGATTAAGAGTTAACAGCTCTTTTTTAGAGGAAAACAACTTAAATGTCTCTTTCAGGCTTTAATAAACCAGCGTTTTTTCCGATCAGATTGTCAGGACTCGTTCTGATAACTGTAGTTCTGAGCGGCTGTCAAAATATGTTTTTCTTTAGAGATGGTAATGAAAACCTAGTATCTCTCGAGCCACTTCCACCAATAAATCAACCCAAAATAGAACACGTCGAAGCACATGAATTTCAGTTAAAAGATGACCAAGATATGGTAGGGTATCTAGCTACTCTCGAAACGCGTGAGAACGATACACTATCTGACATAGCTAGACATTTCGGCTTAGGTTACAACGACATAAGTAATGCTAATCCAACTATTTCACCTTGGACACCTAAATCGGGTAGCCGAGTATTATTGCCGATTCAATTTATTCTTCCTGACGCACCACATAAAGGCATTATTTTAAATCTTGCTAATATGCGCTTGTTTTATTATCCCAAACAACAACCAGATAAGGTATTTACTTACCCCGTTGGAATTGGACGTCAAGGCTGGAATACACCGATGGGATCAACCACTATTGTTGCTAAAAGAGTGAACCCAACGTGGGTTGTTCCGGAATCAATCCAACAAGAACACATAGAAAAAGGGGATATCTTACCCAATGTTGTTCCCTCTGGACCTAACAATCCTTTAGGTCTTTATGCAATGCAACTTGGCTTCCCTAGTTATTTAATTCATGGGACAAATAAACCCTATGGCATCGGCATGCAAATTAGTCACGGTTGTGTGCAACTTTATCCAGAGGATATTGAAGTACTTTTTAAAAATGCATCGATAGGTCTACCGGTAAAGATAGTTCATCAGCCTTATTTAGTGGCATGGCATCAAAACAATCTTTATCTTGAAGCAAATGAACCCTTACAAAAATGGGAGCATGAACAACCCAAATTAAAAAAGCAATTAATAAAACAATTGAAAGTTATTAGTAGCAAAAAAAATGTCTCTATCGATTGGAAAACAGTGGATGACGTTATTAAAAAATCAAGTGGTGTACCCACCCCTATTCTTGAAAACAGTTCAGACATAACGAGTTTAGTTGCAAATGCTGTTGAACTGGTCCATCCAGAAAAATTTTATCATCAACCCATAGTAGAAGATATTAAAGACAGTGACTGGTCAGTTTTTGTCGCTAGCTTTAATGATGAGATTGAAGCACAAAAGCTAGCAACTATGCTTAATCATCAAGGCCCTATCATTCCGTCTCGTAAAATTAAAAAGGACAATCGTTATCACGTCATATCCGGACCATTTAAAAACAAGAAAGAAGTTAACTCAATTACAAAGCGTATCAAAATGGATTTTGAGATGGAGGCTAAGCCTTTAAAGCCGATAATGTCACAAAAAGAGTAGAAATCACTTAAAATGAATACTGAAAAAAATTACTCATCAGTACATAATTTACCAATACGAGTAGAAAGTTGCAGTTCCAACTAATAATATAATCGCTACCTGATCTTTTGTTACAAACGGAAACAATAAATGAGAAAACTCGCTTTTATTCTATTGATCGTTAGTGTTAAAACACTCGCTGAAGAAGGCCATGGCCACCATGAGGGCTATAACAGAGGTTATGAAAATGGTTATGGTAGAGAACGTCATGATGACAGAGATGGTTGGATTCTACCCGCTATTGTTGGCTCTGCCATTATTGGTGGTGCAGTATATGGTTATTCAAGACCACCATCTCCACCACCACCAGCATATTATTATCCACCTGAACCTATTTATCGGCAGGCGCCTCCTATATATCCAACAATCCCATACGGATACCATCAACAATCCGTATTTGACCCAAGTTGTAATTGTTACAAATATGCCTTGGTACCAAATTAATTTTATTACTGATTACTTATGAACTGGAAAATCATTCTTAATCGACATATCCTAAATCCAAGTGAATAACTAAATAAATAATATCAACCACTATTTATAATCACAAAATAACTCAATGATTCTTAATATAAATCTGAATCATTTAAGGACCATCTATTATTAATTTAATTGGAATCTAATAAGAAAAATGTCTACGCATTCAAAAAACCAATCCAAATCGCAATTGACAACTCTAGCAATGGGAGCAATAGGTGTTGTATTTGGTGATATAGGCACCAGCCCACTTTACGCTCTCAAAGAAGTCTTTCTCAGTGGACTGACTATAGAGAAAATTCATGTATTAGGCGCGCTCTCACTAGTTTTTTGGACACTGACACTTATTGTTACTATCAAATATTCAGTCTTTATTATGCGTGCAGACAATAAGGGTGAAGGCGGCATCATGGCACTTATAGCATTAGCGCTTCAAGGCTCTAAAGGCAATGATAAAAAGATTCACTTTATAGTTACAGTTGGGTTAATAGGTGCTGTACTTTTTTATGGTGATAGTATTATTACCCCAGCAATTTCTGTGCTCAGTGCAGTTGAAGGTTTACAAATAATTTCCCCTTCTTTAGAGCGCTATATATTACCTATTACTATAGTAATTTTGGGCTGGTTATTTATGTTACAAGCCAAAGGCTCTGGGAAAATGGGTAAATTATTTGCGCCCATTATGTGTATCTGGTTTGTTTTATTAGCTGTATTAGGCATCGTTAACATCATTAAAGAGCCTGAAGTACTGTCGGCTATTAACCCAATATACGGTGCCCAATTGCTTGCTGAATCAGGCTGGCACGGGTTTCTAATAATGGGGGCGGTTGTATTAACGATTACAGGCGCAGAAGCCCTCTATGCTGATATGGGACATTTTGGACTTAAACCGATTCGTTATGCTTGGTTCGGCTTAGTGTTTCCGGCATTATTACTTAATTATTTTGGCCAAGGTGCATTATTAATTACCAACCCTGACGCCATTTCAAACCCTTTTTATTTACTAGCACCCACATGGGCATTATACCCATTGCTCATCCTATCAACACTAGCCACTGTTATTGCCTCACAAGCTGTGATCTCAGGCGCATTCTCGATGACACGACAAGCCATCCAGCTGGGCTATTGTCCTCGCATGACTATATTACACACTTCAGGTCAAGAAATAGGTCAAGTCTATGTGCCTGCTATTAACTGGTTATTAATGCTTGCCGTTTTTATTTTGGTACTAAGTTTTGAATCATCAACTGCCTTAGCCTCTGCTTATGGATTAGCGGTAACAGGCACCATGATCTCCACAACGATATTATCTTTTATTGTGATTCAAACAATCTGGAAATGGAATAGATTTAACAGCATAATTTTTCTGATAATTTTTCTCTTTGTTGACTTAACATTCATTTTCTCAAATAGTTTAAAAATTCCTACAGGTGGATGGTTACCCCTCGTGGTTGGCACCTTTTTATTTTTGATTATGACTACTTGGATTAACGGTAGAGCGTTAGTCTCTAAACATATGGATGAAAGAAGAGTCTTATTTGAAGACTTAGAAGATAAAGTGAAAGTTAAACTAGACAGAGTACCAGGTACAGCGATTTATTTAACTCGCAGTCTTCATGGTGTGCCACAGGTACTACTTCAAAACCTATCCCACAATCATGTATTACACGAACGCATCATAGTGTTATCGATTGTCACTACTAATGAGCCTTTTGTTGATGAAAGCCACCGACTTAAAATCCGTACTTTCGGAGAAAACAAAGGCTTTTATCGCGTCAAACTTTATTACGGCTTTAAAGAGAGCGCTGATGTCAGGCGTGCTTTAGAATTATGTATGCATGGAGGTTTAAATATAGACATAAAAGACACCTCGTTTTTCATTGGTAGCGAGAAAATTTCTTTCAAAAACAAAACACCATTCCCAAAATGGCGTCGAGCAATTTTTAGCTATATGTTTCATAACTCATCCAGTGCCATTGAGTTCTTTAAAATCCCAGTTGATCAAATCATGGAAATTGGCATTAGAATTGAGTTGTAATAAATTTAATAGAAGTGCGTTTCTACTATATCCTAATTATCATTTAACTAAGATATAAAAAAGGCGGGTGTCACCCGCCTTTTTAACTTAATGATTAAGCTAGAATAAGTTTAAGCAAGTCATCTTTAAGAGCCAAACGACTCTTTTTTAAATCACGCACATAATCTTCGGCATGCACTTCTACTTCAGTTTCACAGCGACGAATTAAATGATCTAATTCATCATATTCATTAAACAATTTTGCAAAATGATTATTATTAATTTTTAACTCATGAATACGCTCTTTATATTCTGGTAATTCATGTACTAAGTCGTGCTTTTCACCTAACATAATCTATTCTCGTTGCTATTAATTTATAAATGACATTAATTTCTAATATTCTTTAAACCAGTATAAACCAGATTTATTTAAAAAATTCACTTTTAATAAAGATATTAATCACCATCTATATAAACAAAATATTAGTTAAAGTAGATCTATGTTGCTAGTTTAAATGCTCGGACTAGAAGACTTCTTTGCGACTACATTCCATGCTGCTATCCAGGTTTGGCTTAAATAGAAATCCGCTTTCTTATCCAATTCTGCATTTAGTACGGCACGCAACGTACCAAAAATAACACCGAAAAATTGCGCGCTAATTAAATTAACATCCAAAGGCCGGATCTCTCCCGCCTTAATCCCCGCATGAATCACTTTATTTATTTTTACAAACGCTGCCGTTTGATGCAATGGCATTATCTCGGGTAAAAACTCATCATGCTTTAATAAACATAAAAAACGCATCACCGCAGGTGCTTCATCGGTTAAGCGAAACAGCAAGTCAACAATGCCGCGTAATTGTTCTGAGGGTTTTTCATTTTTACGCCTAATTTCATCGATAGAAACACTTAGGCTATCCAAAATAGTGTCATACAACTGCATGGCCATGCTCTGTTTATCATTAAAATGCTGATAAACCTTCCGTGTATCCGACAACTCTAAGGCGGCCGCGATATCGGTTAATGCGGTTTTGAAATAACCTTTACGGGTAAATAATTGTAAAGCCACTAACAAAATTTCATTCGCAGTAAGCTCGTTAAGCTGATTACTCTGTTTGTCCTGATCCATTTTATTATTTTTTCAGCGTTTCAATACGCTGTGATTTGGGTGTTAAAAAATCTAGCAGTTAATTTTTAATGGCTCCCGCTAAGCCATTGCTTCTATTAGGTTAACTTAATTGGCGTTAATCACCTTTAAAGCGGCGTTGAGATAACTCATCATCGACCACAAAGTTAATATGGCAGCAATATATAACAAAATATACCCTAAGCTATTAATAGGCAATCCGCATAAATCTTCACGATAAAGCAAAAAACCGATAGCTAACATTTGCGCACTGGTTTTCCATTTACCAACCTTAGATACTTTAACTTTAGCCCGCTGACCTATTTCGGCCATCCACTCGCGTAAAGAGGCAATGGTAATCTCGCGTCCTATGATTACAGCCGCAGGAATTGCTAAATAAGGAGTAGCTTGTTGCTGAACAATTAAAACTAATACAAACGCGACCATTAGTTTATCGGCAACAGGATCTAAAAAGGCTCCAAAAGGGGTCTCCATATTAAGTTTTCTTGCTAAATACCCATCTAACCAATCAGTCAAGCCGGCAAGAAGAAATATAAACGTACAGGCCACATTGGCATACTGCCATGGGAAATAGAAAACCACAGCTAGTAAAGGAATTAACGCGATTCTGAGCAGCGTAAGATTTGTAGGTATATTAAATTGAATCGCCATCTTTATGATGAAATAGTTCGTAAATTCGTTCTGCCAAGTGCTTGCTAATGCCATCTATGCTGGAGAGTGCATCTACACTCGCACCAGTAATGCCTTGCAAGCCCCCAAATTGTTTCAATAATGTTTGCCGTCTTTTGGCGCCTAACCCCGGTATACTTTCTAAAACTGACTGTTTAGAAACTTTACCTCTTCGCGCTCTATGACCGGTAATTGCAAACCGATGCGCCTCGTCTCGAATATGCTGTATTAATAGCAACCCACTCGCAGTCGGCGTTATATCAATCGGTTGCTCTTGATCCACCAATACTAACTTCTCCATACCTGGCTTTCTATCAGGGCCTTTTGAAACGCCGACTATCATAACATTGTTTATGTCTAATTCTGCTAATGCCTTTTGCGCTTCATACACCTGACCTCTACCTCCGTCTATAAACAAGATATCAGGTGCCTCATGTTCGCCCGCCTTCAGTCTTTTAAAGCGTCGAAAAACGGCTTGGTGAATGGCCGCATAATCATCGCCGCCGGTAATGCCTGTAATATTAAAACGCCGATACGCTGACTTAACCGGCCCTTCTCTATTAAATACCACGCAAGAAGCCACTGTTTGATCACCTTGTGTATGGCTGATATCAAAACACTCTAAGCGTTTAGGTAAATCTATGCAGCCGAGTTCTTCTTGCAAGCTTAAGAAGCGCGCATAAACGCCTTGTTTATCAGCCAGTTTAGTGTGCAAAGAATTCTCAACATTGGTCATGGCCATTTGCAACCACTTTAAACGCTCGCCTCTGACGTTGGAAGAAAGCGTCACCGCATGCTTGGCTTGTAAGACTAAAACCTCGAGCAATAAGTCAGACTCAGTCAAATCATGACTGACAATCACTTCATGGGGAACAGGTTTATCGAGATAATATTGGGGAATAAACGCATCTAGAATAGAGGCAGAATCATACTCTGTCGCAATACTCGGAAAAAATGCTTTGTTACCCAGTTGCTGACCATTACGAATAAAAAACACCTGCACACACGCGACATTGCCTTTACTGGCACAAGCAATAATATCTACATCACCCTTTTCACCGGAAACAAAATGCTTTTCTAATACCGATCGCAATTTAACAATCTGATCTCTATAGCCTGCTGCCTCTTCAAATGCTAATGCGGCCGAGGCGACTTCCATTTTAACGATTAATTGATCGATCAATAAACTACCCTTACCTTCTAAAAATAGAACGGTATTATCGACATCTAAACCATAACTCGGTTTATCAATTAAACCCACACAAGGTGCGGTACAACGTTCTATTTGATATTGCAGACAAGGACGAGTTCGGTTGTTGTAAACAACATCTTCACATTGGCGGACCGGAAACAATCGCTGTAATAACTTTAAACTTGCTTTAACCGCACCTGAACTAGGATAGGGTCCAAAATAGCGGCCCTTTTTATTTTTTGGCCCCCGATGATAAGTAATTTGTGGAAAGTCATGCTGGGTGGACAAAAACACATAAGGAAAAGTTTTATCGTCACGTAAACAAATATTGTAGCGAGGTTTGTAAGTTTTGATTTGCTGGCATTCTAACAATAACGCCTCACCTTCTGTGTGCGTTACGGTAACTTCAATAGACACTACTTTAGCGACCATAACTTGTTGTTTTATTGAAGCAGACTGTGTTTTAAAATAACTTGAAACTCGATTTTTAAGGTTTTTGGCTTTACCAATATAAATGATCTCACCCTTATCATTCAGCATTTTATAAATGCCGGGACGCGTAGTGAGATTTTTTAAAAACTCATCGATATCAAAACTTTTTTCTATCTGTTCAACCATTATGCTGATCCTGCACAACGACCCTTTTTAATAACATTCAAAATATTTTTTATTCTATAGCTTAAGTAAACGCAAGCAAGAGAAATTTACCTTATCTGAGTTATTAGAAATACAACCAACCATTAAATTATTTCGCTTATTACACATAAAACCATTTAGAATGCAAAGATATCCTAATCAAAAGAAACATCGCCTATTAAGCAACATAGTTTTGGCGAACTAAAGTCCTTTAGATACTTCCATCAATACCTCTCTCACTATAAAATAACCACCATATTTAAAATCCAAAGAGAATCCTTTATTATCTTTTATGAAAATCTATAGATTTCTAGCCCTAGGCATTTACCTTACACTAGTAAGTTGCGGTCAAGTTGGCCCACTCTATTTGCCTGGCAAACCAGCGCCTGTTCAACAAAACACGACACAATAAAAAAGAATGGATTACTTTA
>CAIXDX010000003.1 GCA_903918335.1 uncultured Methylococcaceae bacterium
GAAGAAGGCGGCTATTTAACGGAGTTGGTTAGACGTAAGCCTTATTCAGTTATTTTGATGGACGAGATAGAAAAGGCGCATCCTGATGTGTTTAACATCTTGTTACAAGTCTTAGATGATGGGCGCTTAACAGATGGGCAAGGCAGAACCGTTGATTTTAGAAATACCGTGATTGTGATGACGTCTAATATTGGTTCTGACATTATTCAAGAATTATCGGGTGAAGCGCTTTATCCGGTCATGAAAGCAGCGGTGATGGAAAGAGTCGGTCAACAATTTAGACCGGAGTTTATTAATCGTATTGATGAGGCGGTGGTTTTCCATCCGCTCGCTAGAGAGCAAATCAGAGCGATTTCTAGTATTCAGATTGAACATCTACGCATTCGTTTAAGAGATAAAGAGATTGGTTTTGAAATTTCTGATCAAGCGTTGGATATTTTAGGTGAGGCGGGTTTTGATCCTGTGTATGGTGCAAGACCAATGAAGAGAGCGATTCAACAACAGCTTGAGAATCCGTTAGCGCAATCTATCTTAGGCGGGGAGTTTATGGCGGGTGATACCATTAATGTGACTGCTGATGAGGCAGGTTTACATTTCAACAAAGCTTAACGCTAAAGAAGCCTAAAACAAAAAAGCGTCGTTCTTAATCCTGTTAAAGATAAGGGCGACGCTTTTTTTATGTCTTTTTTAAAGATTAACTAGCAAACTGGTTGCCATCAACAATAATCTTTAATTTAAGACCGGGATATATACCTTTGGCAAGGGCAGTGGCGTTGTTTTTACGTAAGTCGTTTACAGGCACGTTAAACTTTTTAGATATTTGGTTCAATGAGTCATTTTTACCCACGGTATAACTAATTAAACGCATGGGTGCGGCACTGGCTACTTGTTGACTTGCGGCTTTAATAGTCAGCTTTTTACCAGGGGCTAACGTGGTATTAACGCTCACATTATTCCATGCGGCTAGGTCTTTAGGTATAATCGAGAAGTGATGTGAAATGGTGTAAATGTTGTCACCTTTTTTAACCTCATAACTTTGGCTAGCAGATGCAATCGCTACTTTAGGTTTGTGCGGGTTTTCTAGCTGTGCAAGTACAGATTTATTTAAATTAGGTTTAGCTTCATTGGGTATTTGTAAATTCATACCAAGTTGAATAGCATCGCTTTTCATGTGATTCAATAGGCGTAATGCTTTAGGGGTAGTGTGATTTTTTGTCGCAATACTAGCTAAGTTTTCACCAGCTTTGACTTTGTAAGCCACAGTGATGGGTTTTAGTAGATCTTGACGATTATCTTTGTGTAAAACAAAGGCTGGCGCACGTTGCGCAACTAAATATTTTTGTGAAACTCGTTCAGATAAGGGTAATTCAGCCAGTTTGTTCTTAAAGTCTTCTGCTTGGGCTACCGGTACTAAAAGACGGTGGGGACCTTGGGGCGCTGTACTGCCTTTATTAAATCCAGGGTTTAGTTTTAAAAAAACATGTAAGGGAGTGTTAGCTAATTCCGCTGCTTTGTTTAGATCTATCGGTGATTTAATATCGACAACTTCAAAATATGGTCTGTTGGGGATGTGTTGTAGATTGATGCTGTATTGGTCTGCGTTGCCAAATATTTGGGCAATAGCCAATAAACGTGGTACATAATCTTCTGTTTCTGGGGGTAAGTCTAAGGACCAATAATCAGTCGGTAGGTTGAGTTCGATGTTTTTATCAATGGCTTTTTTTAATCGTCCTTGTCCACAATTGTATGAAGCTAAGGCTAACAACCAATCGCCATTAAATGTTTCATTCAGTTCTTTTAGATAAGTGGTCGCCGCTTTGGTTGATGCCCAAATATCTCTACGACCATCGTACCACTCGTTTTGTTGTAAACCATAGTCTCTGCCAGTGGCTGGCACAAATTGCCATAGTCCAGACGCATCTGCTTTAGAATACGCATCAGGTACAAAAGCACTTTCTACAACAGGTAGTAAGGCAAGTTCGCCAGGCATGTGTCTCGCTTCAATTTCATCCAATATATGCGCTAAGTAAGGTTCAGCGCGTTGTTGGATAATTGCTAAAGCGGCTGGATGATCTAGGTACCATTCTACTTCTTTATCGACCCGTGGATTATTAAAATCAGGTAAAGAATAGAGCGATAACATGCGCTCCCAAACAGTGTTCTTATGATTAGAAGCTGTTTGACTCGCTCTGTGAAGATGTAAGTTATGATGTTTGTGATGGGTGCTGTTATCTTCCTGTGCGGAGATGGTGGGAGCAGCATCTGTAAGGTTTAACGCTTGCTTAGGTGAGTCTGTACAGCCAACGAGTATAAGTACTGTTGACATGACTAACGAATTAATAGAACGGTTAATTTTAACGCGTGTCATTTATAAACCTTATATTTACTTTCTTCGATTTAATGATAACATTTTTTTATTGAAATATCATTAACACAAATAATGTGATGGAATTTATTAATAATGAAACGTAACTTTCTGTTTTCATGGTATCAAACACCAAGAGGAAAATTGCTAAGATACCTTGAAGTGGAATACTTACAAAAATCTATTACGGTAAGTTGTCAGCAAGAAGTTTTGCAAATTGGCGGTTTGAATTGGGAAAGCGAATTTGTAGATTGCAGTTTATACAAAAGTTACACTATTATCGACGCTAAAGGCATGGGTTGCCCAACTGCTCGGCATATTAATGCAAAAGCTTATGCTTTGCCGATTCAAACAGAGTCAATGGATATGGTGATTGTGCCCCATTTATTAGAATTTGATACCCATCGGTTCCAAACGATGCGTGAGATTGAGCGCGTCTTAAAGCCAGAAGGTGTATTGGTGATTCTTAATTTTAATCCTTTAAGTTTTTGGGTGAGATATCAGTTTTTATTAGAAAAGAAATGGTCAGATTCCTGGAGAGGATTTTTTATATACCGATCAAGAACGCTGGATTGGTTAAAACTACTTAATTTTGAAGTGCTTGCCACATCAAAATTCCATTTAGATTATATCAGCACTAAACAAGGTCGATCTATAAATGGGGATTTCTCTCTTTTTTATTCTGCTTATGCCATTAGAGCTATTAAACGTCGATATAATATTATCCCATTAACCCCTGTTAAAAACTTTGCAAGCCAGTTAAGTTTAGTAAACTCAATGAATTCAGTAATCCAAAAAAATAAACATGAGTAATGTAGTTATCTATACAGACGGTGCTTGTCGAGGTAATCCAGGTCCAGGTGGTTGGGGCTTAATTTTGAATTACAAAGGCATCGAAAAAGAGTTGTACGGTGCAGAAAAGCATACTACCAATAATCGTATGGAGTTGATGGCGGTGATAAAAGCCTTGGAAGCTTTAAAACAACCTTGTGCTATTGAATTGTTTAGCGATTCGAGTTACGTGCTTAAAGGGATTACCGATTGGATGCCTAATTGGAAGAAAAGGGGCTGGAAAACGGCTTCTAAAGCGCCGGTTAAAAATGAAGATTTATGGCGACGATTAGATGCGTTGATCTATGATCATAAAATTGAATGGTGTTGGGTAAAAGGCCATTCCGGTAATGCCGGGAATGAAAGAGCAGATCAATTAGCCAATAAAGGTATAGAGTCTTTACTCTAATAATCCCGTTAGCATTATTTTTTAGTTTCTAATAAGCTTTTAAGATTCGCAAAAGGGTTATGTGTGACTACTGTTGCACTACTACTCGATGATTTTGAACTGCTAAAGCGAGTTTCTTCGTAGCGTTGATGCTCATTGTCATGACAATAGAGGCAAAGCAATTCCCAATTACTGCCATCACTCGGGTTATCATCATGATTATGGTTTTTATGGTGAACCGTTAATTCTGTTACTGTCGTATGGGTAAACTCTCTAGCACATCTGCCACATATCCATGGATACAGTTTTAGGGCTTGGCCTCGATAAGATTGTTCTCTTAGTTCTTGATTACGTCTAGCGTCTGTTACTATCTGATTTAATTTGTCTTTGTTAGGTTGTACTTTTTTAATGGTCATAGCAAAACTGATGTGGATGTGTCGAGTATTTTTACATTACAAAAAAAGAGGCGATGTATAAACCGGTAATAAGTATAACGCCATATTTAATTTTTTCAGTCACAGATAGGCCTAGCCAAAATAATTGAAGATGATTTTTATTGCTTATCCAAACTGTGTTCACATTCCTATCTAAAGCGTTATATACGCGAGGAAGTACTTTAGCGATAAAGTACATTGGAATGGAGAGTACACTCATAATGATATAAAACACGATAATCTGTGTTTCGTGCATTTCAGTATGAAAATTTTCTTCTATTACATTATCAAGCATCGATTCTACCCCCTCAAATACAAGGTGCGCGATTTCTTCGATACTTTCGATGAGTAAGTGTATGCATTCAACAAGCAGTTCAAAAATGATATCCGGTATTGTGAATATAACTATTACAATCGATATTATTAGTAATTTAATAAAATTTTTATAACTTATCGAAATCATTCATCATCTCGAGCTTGATTTTAATGAGGGTTATTTTAATTTTTGCGTCCAAACTTTAGCATTTCTAAACATTCTCATCCAAGCACCATATTCTTGCCATTCTTCTGGATGCCATGAGTTTTGAATAGCTCTAAAACAACGCTCTGGATGTGGCATCATAATGGTAAAACGACCATCAGAATTGGTTAAGCCGGTAATGCCAAAAGGTGAGCCATTGGGGTTAGCCGGAAATTCAGTTGTGGTATTGCCGTAATTATCAACATAAGAAACAGCAACACTGTTTGAGTTTATAGCATCTTGAATATCATTTGCAAATTCCGTTCTACCTTCTCCATGTGCAACAGCCACTGGCATTTTAGAGCCTGCCATCCCTGTAAAAAATATAGAAGGGGAAGGTTGAATTTCAACCATGGCAACGCGGGCTTCAAATTGTTCTGATAAGTTACGTTTAAAACTGGGCCAATGTGCTGCGCCTGGGATAATTTCTTTTAACCCCGACATCATCTGACAGCCATTACAGACCCCTAAACCGAAAGTATCTGGACGGTTAAAGAATTGCGTAAATTCGTTTCTAGCACGTGCATTGAATAAGATAGATTTTGCCCAACCGCCACCAGCACCGAGTACATCACCATAAGAGAAGCCGCCACAAGCGACTAAGCCGGTAAAGTCGCTTAAACTGACTCTGCCATGTATGATGTCCGTCATGTGTACGTCAATACTGGTAAACCCAGCACGATCAAAAGCGGCTGCCATTTCAATATGGCCATTAACGCCTTGTTCTCTTAATATGGCGACTTTGGGTCTATCAGTAGACGCATATTGATGGGTGATGTCGTCATTAATATCAAATGATAGAGTTGCGCTTAAGCCTGGGTCTTTGTCATCTGAAATACGATCAAATTGTTGTTTTGCACAGTCTGGATTGTCACGCATGGCTTGCATACGGTAACTGACTTCTGACCAGATAGTTTGTAGTTCTGCACGGGAGGCCGTATAGACAAGTTGATTGTTAAAGTGAATAGATAAGCGAGGTTCTTGGATTACTTTTCCTAGAATATGGGTGTTATTAGCTAGTCCTGCTTCACTCAAAAATTTGAGAATCGCATCTGTGTCACTGACTTTGACTTGAATGGCTGCGCCTAACTCTTCGTTAAATAATGCGGATAAGACATCATTACCCAATGCGTCAATAGAGATATCAGTACCGAGACGACTAGCAAATATCATTTCAGCTACTGTAGCTAATAAACCGCCGTCTGATCGATCATGATAGCTGAGTATTTTGCCTTGGGTGTTTAGTGTTTGTATTGATGTGAAAAAGGTCTTTAATACCTCAGGATCATTAACGTCTGGGCAGTCGTGTGATTCACCAATTTGATTGTAAACTTGCGCTAATATCGATCCGCCGAGACGACTTTTACCGAGGTTGATAAAGAGTAATTGAGTGTCTTCGCTATCTAACCATTTAAGTTGTGGAGTTAGTGTTTTGCTGATATCTAATACAGGTGCAAATGCGGTAACTATTAATGATAACGGCGCTGTCATTACTTTTTCTGTGCCTTTATCTTGCCAGACCGTTTTCATCGATAAAGAGTCTTTACCTACGGGTATTGCAATGCCAAGGGCGGGGCATAAATCCATGCCAACTGCTTTTACGGTATCAAATAATTCGGCGTCTTCACCTTGATATCCCGCTGCGGCCATCCAATTAGCTGATATTTTAATTTTACTCAGTGATGCTATGTTTGCTGCAGCAATATTGGTGATAGCTTCGCCAATGGCTAAGCGACCAGAAGCAGGTGCATTAATGACAGCAATAGGGGCACGTTCGCCCATGGCCATGGCTTCACCCGTGTACGCATAAAAGCCCGATGCTGTAACTGCAACGTCTGCTACGGGTACTTGCCAAGGGCCTACCATTTGATCTCTGGCAACTAAACCAGTGACTGAACGATCACCTATGTGTATTAAGAAGCTTTTGTCTGCAACAGCAGGAAAAGACAATACGCGTTTAACGGCATCTTTAATATCAACATTAGAAAAGTTTAACGTTTGCGTATCAGGTTGTTGATGCGTTGTATGTCGATGCATTTTGGGGGGTTTACCAAATAATACAGACATTGGGATATTGACGGGTTTATTATCTAATAATTCGTCATTAAGTGTGAGGTGTTCTTCGTTAGTCGCTTCGCCGATAACAGCATAAAGGCAGTGTTCACGTTCACAGAAAGAGGCGAACAGTTCGAGTGATTCCGGTTTAATGGCAACAACATAACGTTCTTGTGCTTCATTACACCAGATTTGCATAGGTGACATGCCTTTATCAGCTATGTTGACTTTACGTAATTCAAAGCGTCCGCCACGATCACAATCATGAATAATTTCAGGCACTGCATTGGATAAACCACCTGCACCAATGTCATGAATAGACACAATCGGTGTATCGCTACCCAGTGAGTTACAGTGGTTGATGACTTCTTGGCAACGACGTTCCATTTCTGGGTTTTCTCGCTGTACTGAGGCAAAGTCTAAATCTTCTGAACCTGAACCTGATGCTTGCGAAGAAGCCGCGCCACCGCCTAAACCAATAAGCATGGCAGGGCCGCCTAAGATGATAATTAATGAACCAGCAGGAATAGGTTGTTTATCAATCAGCATGGGGCGTATGTTGCCCATTCCTCCCGCTATCATAATGGGTTTATGGTAGCCTTTATATTCGTTGCTATTTGATCCGGGTGCTACTTGTTCAAAGTTTCTAAAGTAGCCGGCAATATTGGGTCTACCAAACTCGTTATTAAATGCGGCGCCCCCCAAAGGCCCCTCTAGCATGATGTCTAAAGCAGACGAAATACGTTCTGGTTTGCCGTTATTTTGTTCCCATGGTTGTGAGTAACCCGGAATATTTAAATGCGATACTGAGAATCCGGTTAATCCGGCTTTAGTGTGTGAGCCTCTGCCTGTCGCTCCTTCGTCTCTTATTTCTCCACCTGAGCCTGTTGCTGCTCCTGGGAAAGGTGAAATAGCGGTAGGGTGGTTGTGTGTTTCAACTTTCATTAAGAAAGGTACGTCTTCTTCTGTGTAAGCGTATTCACCGGTAATGGCATTGCGAATAAAGACTTGTGCGTTTGATCCAACAGCAACTGACGCGTTGTCATGATAAGCAGATAAAATGTCCTCTGGACTTTTTGTGGCTGTATTTTTAATCATGCCGAACAATGAGTGTGCTTGTTCTACGCCGTCTATGGTCCAGTCGGCATTGAATATTTTATGGCGGCAATGTTCTGAGTTTGCTTGCGCAAACATCATTAATTCAACGTCTGTTGGGTTTCTGCCTAATTGGGTAAAACTGTTTGTTAAATATTCAATTTCATCATTAGATAATGCTAAACCTAATTCTGTATTGGCTTTATCGAGTGCTGCTTTGCCTTCTTCAATAATGCTGATGTGCACTAGAGGTAAGGGGGCATGTTGAGAAAACAAATCGGGATCTTGTGTATTAAATACCACACTTTGAGTCATGCGATCATGTAATAAGGTCGCAATTTGAGATTTTATTTCAATAGACAGTTTTATATCGGCTGTTAAAGTATATTCAATGCCTCGTTCTATACGTTTAATTGCCGTTAATCCGCAGCGTTGAGCTATTTCTGTTGCCTTGCTGGACCAAGGAGATTGAGTGCCTGACCGAGGGGTTACTAATAAGGATTCTGTTGCATTAAGCTGTTTAGATACGGAAGATCCATAATTTAATAATTGTGTTAATACGTTTAAATCTGAATCATTGAGCGGGGAATCAATATCTATAAAGTGTATAAATGATGCAGAGACTTCAGCTATGCTGGGTTCGAATGCTTTTAAGTCATTAAGCAAGCGATTGATGCGAAAGTCAGATAATGCAGAGGTACCAGATATTTTTAACATGTTAGTAGTGCGGTTGGCGTTTTCGTTTACCCATAGTGGCCTAATCGCTAAGTTTAGGATTTGGGTGTGCTCTTCTTCCCTAGATAGGGTCGTGAATGTTTATTGTTCGTTCAAATCTTCTTTTAGGGACTCTTTTATAGTCTTCAATAACAGCGAACTGTTGGCATCGCTTAAGGGTTTTTCTTGTTGATCGGTAATGACTACAGTGGTTGATTTTTGATTTGTTTCTTGTAGTTTTACGTAGTGAATATCTTTAGATAAATTGAAGTTCTCAAACATAGAGGTCGCTAAATGCCAATATGAGTCATCTTCTGGTTTTTGTTCATCTGGATCAAAGTGCACAGTAAAGACACTTGTTTGTTGGTTTCTGGCAATAACTTCAATAGCTTTACGAGTCATGGCTTTATTGATTAAACGCCATGATCTAGCGAGTGGTGAATTTAGTTCTATTTCATTTTGTTTTTCTATTATCACAAGTTTTTCAGGTGCTTCGTTGTCATTCACGGTAATGTTACTATCGTTTGAAGTGCTAGTATTGCTTGTGGTGATTGGTTCAGCAGGCGCTGGTGTTATGACTGCTTCAGACCTAGATTGTGGTTCTGTGGTGGGCTCTGATTTCGCAACGCTTTCCCCGTTAAGGCTTGGCGTGCTATTGTGTTTTAAGTCTTCTGGAATAATCAGTGGGGCTATTTCTGTGGTGTATTGATAGTCTTTTTCTTTATCAGGAAACAAACTTTTAATATAGGTACACGCTGTCACATTAAATAAGATTGTGACAGTGACTAATGTTGTGCGTAATACTTTTTTCATTAGAGTACTTCAGCCTTATGCATAGCATCACGAACTTGGGTATAGCAATCCTCAGTTAGCCATGTGAGTGGTAGGCGTATGCCTTTTTCCATAAGGCCCATTTCGGCAACTGCCCATTTAACTGGGATAGGATTAGATTGGATAAATAGATGTTTATGTAGATCTACTAATTTGTTGTCGATAGCTAATGATGTTTCTTTATCACCTTTCATTGCAGCAACGATCATTTCATGAACTAAGCGCGGAGCCACGTTTCCGGTCACAGTAATAGTTCCGTTACCACCTAATAAACAAAATTCTCGGCTTGTAGCGTCATCCCCTGTATAAAGAGCAAAGTCAGGCCCCGTTAGTGCTCTGATTTGATCTATTCTGGTTAAATCGCCTGTAGCCTCTTTTACACCTACAATGTTGGATATTTTTGATAGGCGCCCAACTGTCTCTGGCAACATGTCACAAGCTGTTCTACCCGGAACGTTATAAAGGATCTGTGGGATATCAACGGCTTCTGCAATCGCTTTGTGGTGCAGATAAAGACCTTCTTGAGTCGGTTTGTTGTAATAGGGTGTAACGATTAAGCAGGCATCTGCGCCTACTTCTTTAGCTTTGCGGGTTAGTTCGATAGCTTCTGTGGTTGAATTTGCTCCTGTGCCAGCAATGACGGGAATTCTACCAGCAACATAATTAACAATGGTTTTAATAACGTCGCAATGTTCTGCTTCAGTTAATGTGGCTGACTCTCCAGTTGTTCCTACGGCTACAACTGCATCTGTGCCTTGTTCAATATGGAATTCAATTATATTTTTTAAACTTACTTTATCTACTTCACCGTTATTAAACATCGGTGTAATTAGCGCTACGATACTACCTTGAATCATGCAATCTCTCGATTAAAATTGATACAGTTACTCACTAGGGTCATTATAGCAAGCAAATACATAAAAAAGGTACTCAGGGCAATGTGTTAAATGAAAAGCGTATAAGAATGAGGAGCTAAACAAAGCGTCGTCTTTGGATTTTGTGTGAGCGTTAAATACCATCTTATACTGCAAAAGTTATTAATATCAGTTATAATGAGTTGATAAAACAATTAGTTCTCCGCGCTTTATGCGCATTCTAAATATTCCATACAGGTAAATACATGTCCAATGATGTTTCAACATTAACCACTTTCCGTGAATTAGCACTGATAGACCCCGTGCTAAAAGCATTGGACGATGTGGGGTATGAAACACCTTCACCTATTCA
>CAIXDX010000004.1 GCA_903918335.1 uncultured Methylococcaceae bacterium
AGCAATAATTTCGTCCATGACTTCATAACCTCTTGTTGAACCAATACGGCAAGGTGTGCATTTGCCACATGATTCAGCTGCACAAAACTCCATGTTATAACGCGCTAATTCAGCCATGTTAGCGGTATCATCAAACGCAACTACTCCGCCATGGCCTAAAACTGTCCAATTAGCAGCAAAGGCTTCATAGTCTAAAGGAGTATCGAATTGAGATTCTGGTAAATAGGAACCCAATGGGCCACCTACTTGGACGGCTTTAATAGGTCTACCTGTTGCAGAGCCACCGCCAAAGTCATATAACAACTCACGTAAGGTCATCCCAAATGCAACTTCAACTAAGCCTGTGTGTTTTAGATTGCCAGCAAGTTGTAGGGGAAGTGTGCCACGCGAGCGTCCCATGCCAAAGTCACGGTAATAATCACCGCCTTTGTCTAAAATAATGGGTACAGAGGCTAAAGAAATAACGTTATTAACAACGGTAGGCTTACCAAATAATCCGCTAATAGCAGGTAGGGGTGGTTTAAAGCGGACTAAGCCTCGTTTGCCTTCTAAGCTTTCCATTAGAGAAGTTTCTTCTCCACAGACGTAGGCACCAGCACCTAGTCTTACTTCGAGGTAGAAAGTTTTACCACTACCTTGGATGTTGTCGCCTAAGTATCCAGAAGCATAGGCTTTTTCAATGGCAGCATTAAGGGCTTTGTGTGCATGGGGGTATTCTACGCGTAGATAGATGTAACCTTGTGTGGCACCTACTGCGATACCAGCGATAGTCATGCCT
Organism: uncultured Methylococcaceae bacterium; assembly: GCA_903918335.1. Lineage (GTDB taxonomy): Bacteria > Pseudomonadota > Gammaproteobacteria > Methylococcales > Methylomonadaceae > Methylobacter_C. The sequence goes on from CAIXDX010000004.1 coordinate 779, forward strand.
TCAATTAATACGAATGGATCACTTTCCATGACCATTCTGTCAGAGAATGTGCCTGAATCGCCTTCGTCAGCATTACAAATGATATATTTTTGTTCAGACGGTGTGTTAAGTACTGTATTCCATTTAATGCCAGTAGGAAATGCAGCGCCACCACGACCACGTAAGCCTGAGTCTGTTACGGCTTTAACGATATCTGCTTGGGACAGTTTGAGTGCGTTACTTAAACCTTGATAACCTTCGTGACTGATGTAGTCTTCTAAGCTAATAGGGTCTGTAATACCGATGCGAGCAAAGGTTAAGCGCTGTTGTTTTTTTAGATATTCAATTTCTTCTGTTAAGCCAAGGTAGAGAGGATGTTCTCCGCCGTTGACAAAGTCGGCGTCAAAAAGACTAGTTACGTCACTAGTTTGAACAGGGCCATACGCTTTTCTTCCCTCCGCGGTAAGCACTTCTACCATCGGTTCAAGCCAATAGAGACCTCTTGATCCATTACGAATCAAATGAATAGTAATGTTGCGTTTTTGAGCTTCTTGAGAAATTGCTTTTGCTACGCGATCAGCGCCGATTGAAACAGCCGTTGAGTCGCATGGGACGTAAATGGTAATACTCATGCTATGTCCTCTGCTTGAGTGATAATACTTTCAAAATTGTCGGCAGAAACACGACCATAGATCTCATGACCAATTTGCATTGCAGGCGAGCAGGCACAATTGCCTAAGCAATAAACGGGTTCTAATGAGAATTTACCATCTGCAGTGGTTTCATGGTAATCGATACCCAAGGTAGATTTAACATGCGCTTCAAGCTTTTTGCCGCCCATTGCTTGGCAAGATTCAGCCCTGCATAGGTGTATTGTTTGTTTCCCTGGAGCGGTATCACGAAAATAGTGATAAAAACTGATGACACCATGTACTTCAGCGCGAGAAAGGTTTAGCGCTTTTGCAATTGCTGGTACGCTTTCTGAGGGTACATAACCTAGTTTGTCCTGAACAGCATGTAAAATAGGTAATAATGCACCTGGTTTATCCTTAAGTGCAGTGATGATCTCTTGCACTATTGTTTCCATTGTGTTCAATTCAGTCATTCTCTTTTCTCAACACCAATTTGTTTGCAAAAGTTGCACCTATCCCTAGGGCTACCTTAAAAATGTCGCTTAGCATAGCACAAGAAAATTTATGTGTAAAAGACACAATATTAAAGGTTTATGACAAAGAGTAGAGAATTAAACGGCTGGATAAATCGTTTCATTTTAGGAAATAAACAGATTAATAATGAGCGTCTAATTTGTTTATAAACTTAAGCTTAACTCTACTTGTGATGGAGATATACAAGTTTTTATTGAATAAGCAAGTGAATCGGCTGGTTATATTGAAGATATCGGTAGGATATAGCGTGGAAAATCTGTAGCCTTATGAATAAGGCTACAGATTAAAAGCATTAGATGATTGTTACTTCTTCTGCTTGTGGGCCTTTTTGGCCTTGAGTTACAGTAAACTGTACTTTTTGGCCTTCATCTAGAGATTTAAAGCCAGAGCTGTTAATGTTACGAAAATGTACAAAAACGTCTGGACCATTCTCTTGTTGAATGAAACCAAAACCTTTTTCTGCGTTAAACCATTTAACTACACCAGTTGTCATTGTTTAGTCCTAATTG
>CAIXDX010000005.1 GCA_903918335.1 uncultured Methylococcaceae bacterium
GCTGAGGCCTTGCAAACGATCAAGGAAATATCCACTCATTCGAGACATAGCTAAAAACTGGTTACGACTTGCTGAGGCCGCCCCCATACCCACCAAAGCCATAAATAAAATCACCAGCGGCCCTGTGATTAAAAAGATCACCCCAACGATCCAATTGAAGGGCATTACCACTACTATTATGCTGATGGGCAAAATAGCGACGAGCATTTGTTGAGGTAAATACCGCGAAAAATAATGCTCTAAGGCATCGACTTGTTCAAGCGTTACCGTAGCCAAACTTCCACTTTGATGATTCTTTATTTCAGACGGGCCAAGTTTTAAAAATTGTGCAAACAACTGCTGCCTAACAGATGATCTTACCTGTGCTCCAGCCTCAAAACCCCACACTGGATAAGCATAAACACAAAGACTACGCACAACAAAAATGACAGCCAAACCTAATAAATAGGGCATTAATATTGTAATTGATAGTTTTTCGATAATAATTGCTTGCAAAAGATAAGCAAGTATCGCGGATTGAATAATAACCATCCAACCATTAATAACGCCCGCACTCACCGCTAAGTAAAGCCACTTTTTAACTGTTTTAGCTTGCGCCTTTAACCAAACAGCGCAAACTTTTTCTCTTGCTTTATTTTTATCAAAATAGGTTTGGTTATCAGATTCTGTTAACTGCACTCGTTTTCCAATTGCTTAATCAAAATTAGAAGCATAACCCAACTTTTAATATTATTTCTTTTAAATAGTTTTTAAATAGAATGTACCAACTTTAAACCTGGAGGTAAGGCCTCACCAAACATTTGTTTTTCGGCTTTTTCATCGAGCTCTTGATATTGCTCTACCATCTCTACCCAAGAAACCGGCGCTTTGCTTTGTTTGAGTTTTGCAATGATTTGCGCACGCATCTCCTCATCGATATCTTGATCACGATCACCACTCATCCTTGCTATCAAGGTAGCCGCGAATGCCGCCTGCTGATTTTTTTTCCAATCTTCCGTTAGTATCTGGGTTAACCAGCGTTGAGCGACAGTGACCGTAATTACATTATGTTGACTGCCATAAAAAGGCACGCGTGCACCGACTCTACCGACGGCCCACCAAGTTTGTTTAGACTCTGATGATTTTTGTAAGCGGGTTAATAGCCAATCACCAAGCTGGGTCTTTTTATCAATCGGCAATTTTTCTAACACGGCGGCTAATCGCACAATATCATCATAACTACGGGTTTTGATTTGTTTAGCGATATTTACTTGTCTTGCAGCAGCGGGATTGATGTATTTAGTAATATCCGCAAATATTTGCTCTTGTGCGGCTAATGATAAGCCACCGGCAATACGACGCCATAAGGTCCACCATTCTGTCCAATTCTGTGTTTCATTAACATACTGAATACCATGCGCATAATGCTTCCATAATTGTTCTACTCGCCAATTATCTAGTACATCTCCTAGGCCCGGACGCAGACAAAAACCCACTAAACTTAACCATACGCGTTCATGATTATCAGTCCGACGATGCGATTTAGAATTATCGATTAAGACAGTAAACAAAGCACGTAATAACGGTAGCTCCCATTCTGATCGATCTGTGCCTATTTGTTTTTCTAATTCTGCCCGAAGATTTTTAACCGCATTGGCTTCTATTTGCTTAGATTTAGAACCAAAAATAGCTTCTACTTTTTCGACGGCACCGACAAATTGAGGCGGTAATCGATAGTCTTCTGTTTGTTTGACTGCGGCTGATTTTTTACGTAATTGAAACTCTACTTTCCAGCGTTGTGCGGCATTATAAACACAAACACATTCAATTTTTAACACACCCATTTCAGTTTGTGTGACCGCAAGTTTTACGATCACTTCATCTGTCGCTTGTTCGGTATTTTTATCAAAGGCGGCAATTAATGGCGGTAAGAAATTAAAATCTTCAGTTAAGTTAATAATTTCACCGGCTTTGAATTCAACATCACCCGTGGTAGACGCCAAATGAAACCTAACGGGAGAGCCTAAACGTAAGGCAAAGTGTTTATCTTTTAAAATGACTTCATCACCTTCTTCACTGCCTTTAGGCAAGACGCAAACACCTTGTTGCGCATCCGTATTATCAGTATCCAAAACCAAAAAATAACTACGAGCAGCACCGCCACCAATTTTAAGTTTATTATTACGTTTAGCTAGCGCATAACTCACCGCACCATAAGCAACAGATAGATCAGGATGCTGATTTTCTAATAAGGTGACTGGCTTATTGCCCCAAGAATTTAGTAACGTTTGTACACGTTGGCTAATTAATGTACTACGAAATACGCCACCATTGAGTAACAACGCATCGGGCACAGTACCCTCACCTTGCATGGCTTCGAGCGAAGCATGGCTATGATGTTTTAAAAAGCCAGCCAGATGTTTACTGATGGCAGGATCTGAGGCATAGGGCAAACCAAACTCAACGACGCCACTACGTTTAACATTAGGTAGCTCATCCGGTGTTGATAAGGGGAAGAAGCCATCCAATGCTATAGCACGCACTTCATCTCGTGTAAATAACACACTACGTGAACCACCAATCAACCTTGAGCCTCCGCCCAATAAGGTGACTGTCACTTGCTCGGGAGCATCAACTGCTAACAATTGTTCCTTAGCTAAACGACATTGTTCTAATAATTGGGATAAGTCCGCTTGAGATAAGCGTTTTTGACCGTCAACCAAGCGACTCTCAGCTAAATGAGCCAAGGCAAGATCAATATTATCGCCACCTAGCATTAAATGATCGCCCACACCGATACGGGTTAGCTTAGGTTCGTTTATACCAGGTTCAACTTTAATCAGGGTTAAATCAGTAGTCCCCCCCCCGACATCACAGACTAATAATAGATGCACATCACTTAAGGCAACCTGCAAATTAGCTGCGTTAATTCTTAACCAATCATAACAAACGGCTTGAGGTTCTTCCAAAAAGCGCACCTGAGTTAAGCCCGCCATATTAGCGGCTTCTAAGGTTAAAGAGCGTGCGGCTTCATCAAAAGAAGCGGGAACTGTGATAACGATATCTTGATGCTCTAAAGGCGATTGCGGAAATTTATGTCCCCATACGGTACGAATATGCGCTAAGTAACTGGCACTGGCTTCAATAGGTGAAACTTTTGCAACATCATCATGACTACCCCATGGCAATATGTCGGCGGTATGATCCACTCCCGGATGGGATAACCAACTTTTAGCACTTCCGACAAAACGACCTTTTGATTTTGCACCTAATATGCGAGCGGCCTCCCCAATAACCACAGGCATATCAGAAAAATTGGCGTCTTTGTTATAGCTCAAAAATGCAATGTCATTATTGCTGAGTTCTTCTGGCGCTGGATGATAACGTACGGACGGCAATAAAGCTCTTTCTGCGACTTGTCCCGGCGCGATGAGTTGTTCGACATTAAATAGCTGTATCTCTTGTTGATTGGCATCTGTACTTGCGTATGCAACGACGGTATGTGTAGTACCTAAATCTATGCCAACTATATAATCGGGTGATTGCGTTTTCACGATCAAAGGGTATATATGTTTAATTAAACCGGCTAAGTTAACGACATCTGATTATCAATGCAACAATAATCTGAATGTAGTTTTTATAACCTAATCAGTTTTTATTGCCACTTAACTTAAAAATATTCTTATTAGAAGTACTGGAAATAAGACTTACAACAAATAATCAGTTAAAATGTCGGTAATAATAAAAAACCAATTACATGGTTTATCGTTTCTTAATTCAGCATTTCAGGGGTCGTTGTATGCGTAAAACACTTATTACTTTTACTGGTGGCGCCGCAATAGCCCGTATGCACACATTTTCTCATGAGGCTACTGAGCTACCCCCTTCAGCTAAAGTTGACTTAGGTCCTGTTGAAGAGGTCTGTTCAGAGTTCACTGATCCAGCATGGCGTAAAGAACAAACCATTGATGGCGTTAAAATCCAAGAATCAAAACTGTGTAATCCAGATAATCCTGCGGATATTGCTGCCTTTGTAAAAGGCACTAATGGTATTTCAATGGATACCTTAATGGCTACACAATTAGCCGCAGATGCAATTACCTTATCTGATGATACCGACGGTGACGGCGATCCTGACAAAATAGTTATTAAACTAGAAGTTGTTGAGCTTAATGGTCATTCACCTGATATGAAAGACCAAACCACCACTTTCGATATCGCTCCAGGCATTCAACCTACTTTTTGGGTTTATGCGCCAAAAACTCGCGATATGTCGACAAAAAGTCTCTATGAATTAGAAGCGAATCCATTATTAAGAGCACCGTCACCTGTTATTCGTGTTGAACAAGATGACGTAGTTTGGATCGTTTTAGAAAATACCCATTATTTACCGCACTCTATTCACTTACACGGTATCGATCATCCGTATATGAACCATGCGGGTAACGGCAACGATGGCGTGGGCCAAACCAGTAACATGGACACCATGCCAGGTGAAAGCAAAACTTACGTTATAAAGCCGCGTCAGCCGGGCACTATGTATTATCACTGCCACGTACAACCCCATACTCATATTCCTATGGGCTTACAAGGCATCTTTATCGTTGAAGAAAATCGTCCAAATAACTGGGTACAAACGTTAAACGTGGGCGCAGGCCAAGTACGACATCCTTCTGTGGCTGTATTAGAAAAATACGCCCGTGAATATGACTTACATTACCAATCTGCAGATAAAGAATTACATGAAGTGGTAGCAAGATCAGCAAATGATCCGCGTTTAATTGCTAAACACATGAACACCGAGTACGACACCACGGATGCAACTGACGATTACTACATGCTAAATGGCCGATCATTCCCTTATACCCTAAGAGAATCATTAATCCACATGGAAGAGAATCAACAAGTTAAACTGCGAGTATTGAATGGTCATACTGAATCGTTAGCGCTACATATCCATGGTCATAAACCGACCATTACTCATTATGATGGTGTTGATAACGGACCGAGTTCTTATATTCAACGTGATGTACATGGCATGGTACCTGCGCAACGTATTGACTTATCTTTGAGCGGTGTTGATGATGGTTTAAATAGTTTTGGTCAAGGTATTTGGATGTTCCATGACCACGTTGAAAAATCATTTACAACTGATGGTCACGGTGAAGGTGGCGACATCAGCTTGGTCGTTTATAAAGGCTTTGTTGATGACAAAGGAATCCCATCTGCACACGGCATGAGCCTTGCACCATACTTTTCTAAAGCTTTATGGAAAGGTAAATACCCCATTTGGCAAGATTATGATGCGTGGAGAAGCTTAGGTCTACCAGACTTAAATGCTGAAATTAAGCCGGCTAAAGTGGCAGTACAAACACCCGCAGTTAAAGAATCTGAAGTTCAAGCGGCGGCAGCAATTGCGGCACAACAAGATGAATCTTCTGCTTTTGAAAAACTGTTATTTGGTGTAATTTTAGGCTTAATAGCTTATGGAGCGGTGCTTAAACGTAAATTAATCATTACTGCCGTCACCAAGTTTATCCATTCTAAAGGTCCTAATATTCCGCACTAATTAGGATAAACGCTTCGACAAGCTCACCGCGAACGGATAAATAATTTAGTCCGTTCATAGTGAGCCTGTCGAACCATCTCAAATCAAGCCAAAAAAGCATCCACGAGTGTTAAAAACTTAACTGGTTGTTGCACATGCAACCAATGCCCTGCCTCTGCAATCACACTTAATTTAGCATTTGGAAACAGCTCACAGATCTGTTCTGCGTTCACATAGTTAGAATCTGCACCTGCCAAAAACAAGGACTGTCCTCGATAAGGCTCTTCATCGGTCACATCAGGAAAACCAATAATATTATCCCCCGTTGCATAGAAGATATCTAAATCAACACGCCAACTATACTCACCGTCGATTAATACTAAATTTTGCAATAGAAACTGTCGATAAGTTAACTCTGGAATCTCAGACTCTAACCATAACTCAGCCTCTTTACGATTCTTTAGAGTCTTTAAAGGTAGAGACTTTAATGCGGTAATTAAATTATTAAAGGAATGTTGATAAGTGACAGGCGCAATATCAGCAACCAGCAATTTATCTAAACGCTCTGGGTAATTTAATGCAAACCACATGGCGGCTTTACCGCCCATACTATGGCCCAATAAACTAGCGGTTTTAATCTCGTGTGCATCCATAAAAGCCAAGACATCACTCGCCATAGCGGGATAATCCATAGTTGGATGATGCGGAGAAACCCCATGGTTACGCATATCTAAAACATAGACATGATGCTTAACTGATAATTTTTCAGCCACTTGTCGCCAGTTACGTGACGAAGCAAAGAAACCATGTAAGATAATTAAAGGGCTAGACGTTGTATTGACTTGCCCTAATTGCTCATAAGCTAAAGCAACGGTTTCCATCAGGCGAAAACGAACATTGCACCCATTAAGGCACCAAAAATCCCACCCCACACAACCAACCAACCTAAATGCTGTCTAATAATGCCTTGCACCATTTCTTTAACCATTAACGGTGTTAGTTCATTCAAACGCTTATCTATGACACTTTCAATTTTATCGATTATATCCACGCCAATTTTATGTGCGTCTAAACCTTCTTTAAGTGCCGCTTTAAAACGATCTGACTCAATCATATCCACTAAGGTCAGGCGCATTTTTTCTGTAAACGGCTCTTTCAAAGGCATTAAGGCATCTGGCCCACCCATCATCATTAACATCCCACCGAAAGAAGATTCCATAATAGAAGCGACTAAACTTTCGAAAATTCTGTCGTAATCCACTGCATTTAAGAAAGGATCAAGATTAAGCATATTGCTACCTTGTTGCTCTTCTTTTTGAATAAACTGCTCGATATTTTCTGCGGTAAAAAACTGATTCATCATCAGTTGTTTGATCGATAATTTAAACTCTTCGAATCGCGCAGGTATTACACCGGAACCATATAAGAAGGGTACTTTCTCGAATAACATATAAATAGCTAACCAATTAGTAATTGCTCCAGAGAGGGCAAAAAAACCAATCGATTTAATTAATTCAGGCTGAAGGGGACTTATGTAACCGATACCGATGACTATTACTGAAAGTAAATTAGTCACCGAACTTTTATTAAATAGATTTTTCATTGGATATAAATGTACTCACTTGAATAGAAAACAAACGCTTATTATAAAACATCAAGAGCGTTTTTATTTTTGCATACAGCTGTTTGTAGTGGTCTAATAAAAACAGACACACATATAGGTTGATATAATTAATCAATCGAACATGGGTAACTACAAATGACAAAACCAAAGCGAGTATTCGATACCGCGTTTAAATTAGAAGTTGTAAAGCTAATTCAAGAGCAAGGATTTAGTGTTAGCCAAGTCTGTAAAGATATGGGCGTTGGCGAAAGTGCAGTAAGACGCTGGGTAAAGCAAGTTGAAGCCGAACA
>CAIXDX010000006.1 GCA_903918335.1 uncultured Methylococcaceae bacterium
AAAGCTAAAAGAGAATTCTCAAAATCCAAGTATGAATACATCATCAACCGCATGCGTTTTTTAAGGGCTATTGGTACGGTGAATGAGGATAACTTACAAGAAGTTAATTCATGGTTAGTAGCAAAATAATTTGTTTGATTTTATTAACGTGAGACCTATTCGAAGAATTAGTGGAGTATGTGTTTGAATTAAACGAGCCTCATCCATCAAATAGGAAAAGTACGCCTGAAAATACGAATTAAGGCATAATGCCCAGTTATTTAAGTTTAGAAATTAGCTTAAGTCTGATATCTCAAATATTACATAATCAAGCAAAGGTCTCACTTTAAAACTTACATGAGTCAAAATAAAGAATTCACTACCCTCGTTTTTAATAATAACCGTCCTCGTCTTTGGACTAGTATTTTAGCAGCGCTGCTGATCGCTATCGGGAGTTATTACTTCTACAATAAACCCACTGACGACAATAATAAGAATAATATTAGTGCTAAAGGTGATAAACAAAAAGGCCGGCGTGACGCGCCAATTCCTGTTTCTGTTGAAACAGTAAAATCATCAGATTTCCCTATTTACTTAAATGGTCTAGGCACAGTCACTGCCTTACGAACCGTGACTGTAAAACCCAGAGTCGATGGAGAGTTAGTCAAAGTCCACTTCACTGAAGGACAAGTTGTCAAACAAGGCGATTTACTGGCAGAAATTGATCCTAGGCCGTTTGATATTCAACTCCAACAAGTGGAAGGTCAATTACTTAGAGATGAAGCGTTACTCAAAAACGCGCAATTAGATCAACAACGCTATCAAAAACTATTAGAGCAAGATTCGATAGCGGCACAACAAACCATGACTCAAGCGGCTTTAGTTAAACAGTATGAAGGCGTAGTAACCATGGATAAAGCACAAGTTAATAATGCCAAACTCCAAGTCACCTATGCCCATTTAACAGCCCCTATTTCGGGTAAAGTGGGTTTAAGATTAATTGATCAAGGCAATATTGTGCATGCCAATGACAGCAATGGCTTAGTAGTCATTACTCAACTACAACCGATTACTGTTATTTTTACTTTAGCCGAAGATCAAGTACAGGCCATTATAAAGCGCCTACGTTCTAAACTGGCCATCAACGTCACCGCCTTTGATAGAGCCGGTAAAAACCCACTAGCGGAAGGCAAACTATTGGCAATTGATAATCAAATTGACTCGACTACCGGTACACTAAAACTAAAAGCGCAATTTGAAAATACAGATAACAGCTTGTTTGCTAATCAATTCGTTAACATAAAAATGCAGTTGGACACTATTGTCGATGCCATTCAAATTCCAAGTTCAGCTTTGCAGCAAGATAACCAAGGCGCATTTGTTTATATTGCCAAAGCTGACAATACAGTTGAAGTGCGTCGCATTAAAACAGGCCCCACCGAAGCCGATAAAATAGTGGTTGAAAGTAATCTAAATACCAATGAGAAAGTGGTCACCGAAGGTTTTGATCGTTTACAGGCCGGCAGTAAAATTGATATTACGGAAATAGATAACCAACCTGTAGCAGCTAGTATTAATACAGAAGCCAATAAAGACGCAAAAGCCCAGTAAACGTAAAACACATTAAGCATGATGAACTCTACTGGGCCAAACAGCACCCACTTTAACCCCTCGCGGCTATTTATATTAAGGCCTGTAGCCACATCATTACTGATGCTTGCTTTAATGATGGTGGGGGTTTTGGCTTATAGACTATTACCCGTCTCTGCATTACCGCAAGTAGATTACCCCACTATACAAGTAGTGACTTTATACCCGGGCGCCAGTCCTGATGTAATGACCTCGGTGGTTACATCCCCATTAGAAAGACAATTGGGCCAAATGCCTGGCTTAACTCAAATGTCCTCTACCAGTTCGGCCGGTGCCTCCGTTATTACATTGCAATTTAATCTTAATTTAAATTTAGACATTGCAGAACAGTCAGTACAAGCCGCTATAAACGCAGCCACTAATTTTTTACCGACAGACTTACCCCAAGCACCTATCTACAGTAAGGTAAACCCTGCGGATACGCCTATCATGACG
>CAIXDX010000007.1 GCA_903918335.1 uncultured Methylococcaceae bacterium
AATTTACGCCCATAGGGCTCGAGGGTTTTCCAAATATTGATACCTGCCTTTTCTATGTAGGCAAAACGTGGAAACCAACCGGCAATATAAACCCCGGCCCCCGCCATAATGACTGCCGATAATAATTGTAATAATCGGTGACCATGAAACTCACCCAGAGGCATACTTAATAAGGCCTCTATACTACCAATTAAAGCGCCCCCTAAGGCGTAACTCGTAATGCGACCAAAGTTGTAATTAAATACAAAGGGTAACAATAACTTTTTGTTATTACGAATTTCAGGACTTAAACTTAAGGTTAACGTACCTATAATAGAACCACACATGCTAATACAATGCAGACTACTGAAGAGTCCCATCATAAAAGCGACGCCATAGGATGTCGTAAATTCAGGATCAAATATCATAAAAAGTGATTGTTCTAAAGTTAACTAAGGATAGTTCTAAGTCAAAAATATCAAAACGGCATGCATTAACCAATATATATAGCAATTAATAGACCACTTTATTTAAGTCTATAAGATTAGTGCGTTATCAATTTTAATTAAAAACGACTAGCCTAAGGTTAAGTGATATAACACAGCAGTGTGTTATATGACACGATTGCGATTAGACAATGAGGTGTTGATACTGCAATCTGGATTTTTCTGACAAAACTACTAATAAGTTTTGGCCAAACTTTTTAATACGATAATATAACGTATGTCTCGTTAAACCTAATAAATTAGCCGCTCGATTAATATTACCTTCTGCGTTTTCTAAGGCTTGACAGAGTAATGATAATTCAACCTTAAGCAAGTCACAGCCAAATTCAGGCAATTCAAAATACAAGGGTGCTATGGTATTGATTTGATATTTTTTATAGCGACTGGGAATATGGGGCAAACTTAGCGTGCGTTTGCGATGAAAGATAGTCAAGTTTTCTGCCAAATTACGTAATTCTCTAATGTTACCCGGCCAAGGGTAACTCTCTAAAGCTAACAAGACTTCTTCTTTAACATCAAGGCACCGCACATTGTACTTTGAAGCAAAGAAATTCAAATAATGCGTAAAAAGCAAACGGATATCGGCATGTCGTTCTCTTAAGGGCGGCAAATCGATAGTAAATACACTTAATCTAAAATATAAATCGGCTCTAAATTCGCCTTGCTCTATCGCCAGCGGAATGGACGCATTGGTCGCTGCGATAATTCTTACATCTGCTTTACGCTGCGTTACTGAGCCTACAGGAAGATATTCCCCTGTTTCTATCACTCGCAATAATTTCGCTTGCATCGCTAAGGGTAAGGAATTAATTTCATCTAAGAATAAGGTACCCTTGTGCGTTGCTTCAATAATACCTTGAGTATCATCCAAGGCATCAGTGTAAGCTCCTTTTACGTAACCAAACAAAATAGGTTCTAATAACTCTGGTGATATAGCAGCACAGTTAAGCAAGGTAAACGTGTGCCCTGCCCGTTGACTTTGCTTAAAAAGCATTTCTGCTATGGATTCTTTACCCGTACCCGTTTCACCCGTAATTAAGACACTAGCATCGGTAGTCGCTATGATTTTTACTTGACGGAGTATTTGTGCAAATTTTGCATCTTTTGTGAATATTTCTTTTATTGTTGCCATTAAAACATTGAAAGATTGGATCAATTTGTATTTTAACCTTTACAATTACCATGCCATTCATTAGTCAAGCTAAGATCAGAAAGGACATAGATAATAAAATGTACAACAAATTCATTACCTTATATCGATCTGTTAACTAATATGCTTAAATCATATTTCCTGGCGTTTCGCTCTGTATTATCGCCACTAAATCACTACTGTGTTATTTACCACAGCAGCACACCTAAGAATGTGTCATATAACCTAGTTTTTAATAAATACAGGTGATAAGACACACTCTTAATAGGCAAAAAAAAGCCCTACTCTTTCGAACAGGGCTTTTATTGTTAAAACCTAAATATTGTTAACTATTTAGATTTATTTTCACAATGTGTTTTACAAGTTTTATCCATTTCATTGTGATGATCTGCACAATGCTCAGTACAGTTATGCTCTGCTATGGCTTTACCATCACAATGTACTTTACAGGTTTTGTCCATTTCATTATGATGATCAGCACAATGTTGAGTGCAGTTATGCTCAGCTAAGGCTTTACCATCGCAATGTGTTTTACAGGTTTTGTCCATTTCATTATGATGATCAGCACAATGTTGAGTGCAGTTATGCTCAGCTAAGGCTTTACCATCACAATGTACTTTACAGGCTTTGTCTTTTTTACCTTTTTTACTTTCTTTGCAGTGTTTTTTGCAATCATGTGCACTTTTTGAATGATGTTCATCACAGTGCTCAAGTACAGGTGAATTTTGATTGTTGGCTACGATTTCCGCTGGAGTTGCTGCAGGTGTAACTTCTGCAGTGGCAACAACGGGTTCCGCAGTCGCTTCAGTTAATGGTTTTTGTGCTTCACAACCACTTAACAATAGTGCCATTAAGCTTGTTGCAATAAACAATTGTTTAATTTTCATGATATTACCCCTTTTTTGTAATGAACTTAGATTATAGTTCTGAGATAATCATAACTCAATTTATCACAAATAAGAATTAAACTTATTTATTTAAAATAGGTTATTTAACACACTTTTGTAGGATATCACACACTTATATCAATCTTTACAAGGTAAATATCGCTGGACTGAGCATCCACATGCCCATTTGGGCATATCACTGTCTGACATGACGCAGCGCATTAACGCACTAATAATTCAGGGCCAAACCAATCGACGAGAACATGGCGATACGTTTCAGATTTATGGGCTTGCATATGTTCCAATGGATTTAAATTATCGGTCAAAATCAAACCATGACTTGCATCGACAGAAAATTGTCGCTGCGAAAGCCATTGAGTTTGTTCTGCGCTAAGGGATTTAGCAGTGATATCAATGGGCTGGCTACCTGCTAAAAAGATAAAATCATTAAAATTTTCACCCGGATCTGAAATAAATAAAGACTGATTTGCAAACACTTGTGAAATAGTCTTAGATACCGATGCTAACGCTTGCTGACCTTCGCCTTTACCAAAAGACACAAAATTGAGTGCTATCAAGCCTTCTGGTGCTAATAAGGTTTGCAACTGCTGTAAAGTTTCTACAGTTAGCAAATGCGAAGGTTCAGATCCCCCGGTAAAACAATCATGAATAATCAGATCGTAAGGCCCTGTCAAATGCCTAATCTCATAACGCGCATCGCCAACGATTGCCATGCCATTGGGTTTAAAGCCAAAATGCTTTCTAGCCGCATTGTCGACAGCCGGGTCGATCTCTAATGTGTCGGTAACAATACCGTAACGATCACGCAAGGTCATGGCCATATGCCCTGCTCCTTGGCCAATTAATAAGGCTTTTTTGATGTTGGGTTTTAACGCAGGCATCAGCGCTACGATATCTTGGTACATTAAACGATTGACACCATCAGGCATGTTAGCCGCACCAATCATTGAGGCATCCGCCGTTAACATACGTAATTGCCGTTTATTATCTTCAATCACTCTCACATACCCATACATGCTTTCTGTCTCAGATAGTACATTAAAGCGTCCCGTAGGATCTATGTAAGTCGCGCCTACTATTTTAGGCATCAGACATAAGCTAACAACCGTTAATAATAGGCAGGGTAATACGGCAATCGTTCTAGCAAAGTGCTTTTGCTCATAGATTGAAACAATAATTGAAAGCACCAAAAGTATTAAACCTAAGCTCACTAATATTTGACGAGACCCCACCCAAGGAAATAAAAAGAAGCCTAATAGTAAAGTACCGATCACACTGCCTACTGTACTGACAGCATAGATGGTACCAGAACTTGATCCCACTCCCTCTAGTTTAGCAGTGGCTAATTTAATAGCAAAAGGACTCACCATTCCTAACAAGGTTAAGCTTGGAGAAAATAACACCAACGCACTGACAAAAGCGCCGCCTCGTAAACCCAAAGGATCTGTCGCTAATAATACAGAGCGTGTGACCCAGGGGATAATGATGGTAAAAAAACCAGCCAAAGCGATAATCAAGGATAAACCAGTACGACTTGCGCGATCAGCCCAACGACCACCTACATAATACCCAACCGACAAGGCAATCATCGTCACAGAAATTAAGGATGACCACACATAAAGACTGGCTCCGTAAAAAGGTGCAATTAAGCGAGTACCTAGGAGTTCGATAATCATCACCGAAGACCCCGTTAAAAAAACGGTTAAATACAGCCAAATATTACCCTGACTCGGTTTTGTACTTTCAGACATTATTGTTTCCCTGTGTATTATTATATTAAGTTACTATGACTAATAGCACTGACCTAGAAAGCCAGTCCCCAAGTCGCTGTTAAGGTGCCGTCACGTTGCAACTGATAACCGTTGACGTTATCTTGCACGGGTTGTAACCACTCCACGCTGACACGGTTACCTGCTAAACTTCCTGAAGGCACCATCGCACTCATGCCAAAGCCCACATCCCAATAGTGACCGCCATAATTATGGGTGTAATCTGCCGGCCCATACTGATTGATTAAGCCATTATATTGGCTTCTAATACCATCTTGAGAAGTATATACCCCACGAATAGAGCCTGATAACCAATGTGTAAAACCATAACTTCCCCACGCCGTGGTTTGATAGATATCCCCCAGAGCATAACCTGATGCATTTTGATTTTGCATTCGCACTGTGCCACTTGCTTGAGCACCCCAAGAAAATTGTTGCCATTTTCCGGTATACGTTAGACTGGGTTTAAAATCCCAGGTGCCACTCCCTAATTGCATGCCATAATCAATAAAGCCCCCAGTAATACCATGATTTGTATTAAGTTGTATTCCAACATCACCAGTAGGCGCACTAAAACCGGTAGTAAAATGTAGATGATGTATACCCTTATCAAAAATCTTAACAAGGCCATACATGCCTAAATCACCTACCCCTCCTGTTTGGTGACCGCTCTGCAAGTGATGCCTAATCATTTCTTGTTGGTCAGATGGAGGAGCACCTTCTAAGGCATTCATTGTCATACTCATACTCACAAACTGCGGCATTAACATCAGGGTCAGCCAATCAGTAGGGGCATACATTAGATCTAACATATGCATATTCATGCTCATATTAGCCGATCTGATATAGCAAGGATTTGGCCCGCAACCATTGGCAACAATAGTAGAGTCACTCACAGACTGAGCTCCATTCAAAGTATCGCCACTTTGGCTACCGTACATATAACGATATCCCACCATCATATCGCCCGCTTTAGGCAACATATGATCGAACATCACACCGGCTGGCGCATGTACACCATGATCTTGATGATCATGGCTAGCATGATTACTACTAATAGTGCTATGTTGAAAAAGTGTATCTAAATTCAACTTTAAAGCACCATTCACATTCCAAGCATCAAAATTATTAAAATTATTAACACTCCCCGACTCTAAACCTAAAGAACCTTGATGTGTGTAATACTCAAAGCCGGTTTCAATCGTTAAACCTTTAGCAAACTTTTTACTAATAGTGACTCCGCCGCTTAAGGTACCAAATGCCGCTAAACGACCATCACTTGAAAAACTGGTAGGTAATTTACTTCTATCATATGGCGTTGATGTGATTCCATTTGGACCAAAAACGGTATTGGAATAAGCTTGTTGACTTATGAACCATGGCGCATAAAAATTAGCCGCACTTTGCGAGTAATAACGCACCCGAGGTGTGACGGTCCAATTATTACCCAAGGGTTGTACCCAATCACTCTCAAAAGCATGGGATTGAATTCCCCAATCGTCTGTCGAATAATGATAATCAAAATGTAATGCGGCATCCAACGGACTTATAAATTGCACATAACGCCCTCCAAATCCCCATTGGTTTCTTAATTCAGGTCTCTGCTCAGATAAACTGTAGATATCCCCGACTTGCACACCTGGTGGAAGCGGAAAAAAAAGGGAATTATTCAATGAAGGATCTACAAACAGAAAACTGACCGCTTTATAAGGGTTTGCCATATAACCAGTACTGCGTGTATAAGATACATCGGCGCTTACCACGACATCTTTATTAATCACTTGACTTAAACCCAGTTTAGAACCCCAATCTTGCCGATTACCCTGCAATACATTTGCGCCACCTTGACTAGGTTTTGAAGTGATCTGCCCGTTATTCTGATAATAAGAACTGTCAATATAACTAAATGAATCATGCGGAAGTACTGCATTTGTATCACTATTGGTGTAGCTTAACCCTAAGTTCAACGCAGTACGTTTTTGATTAAAACTCCATAGGCCACCCAAATTTCCAAACCGAGACTCATAATCGCGTTCTGAAGAAATGCCACCACCAAAATTTATAGTCGTTTGGTCCCATTCATAAGCTAATTTTACATCCCCTTGATTTCTAACTTCAGGTGAAGCCGAGACCAAAATATCAGTCACTTGATTATTTTTCTGAAAAATATAATTACTGTAATCAGGGGCCATATTGACCATTAAAGGATTGCCTTTTGCATCGACAGCAACATGTCCACTTGTCCACGGATTACTTTTTGGCTGCAACCAAGGTGATGCTCCTACGATATTAGTTCCCGTAGCGGCGTCAAACTTAGGTGTTACCGGAAAAAAAGCAACCGGCGCTGAGGCAATCGGTGTAGCACCACCCCAAGTATCTTGCAAATAGTTAAAAGCAAATTTAAAACGATCCGTTAAAGCCATCTTTGCACTACCATGAAGACTATCTACCGATATGGGTTTTAACCCCGTTGGTAATCCTGACATATTAGAATTACCTGTGTTAGGATCGGAAACCATTCCATACACACTACGATTACCCTCTTGATAATACCCATACTGAAAATCGACTTCGTCTCCTTCAGTAGCATGTACAGGTGTTGATAACAAGCCTGGCAATAAAAATGCCGCTTTTGTAAGGGCCTGTAAAGAAGGTCCTTCCACTTTAGTTAAATCTTTTTTAATTACAGCCACAACCGCCTCCTTGTCCTGCAGTAGCGCTTGCGCCTGCCTCACGACTGGTATAGTTATGCGTTCTTATTGCACTTTGCAATGGATAAGGATCCAAGGCCATTTCAGGTTTCGCAAGCGTACCGCGCTCCCAAGGTTGTACATTGGTACAGCCTAGCAATGCAAATAGGCAACCGATCAACAAAAAGTATGTAAACTTACAAGATATCAAAGAAGAATTCATAAATAGGAAAGGTGCAGTTTTATATAATTGAAAAATTATCTATTCATAGTTGAATAGATTTTTTGATAAACCATGTCTTATTTAGAAATGGTTATATTAGATTGTGACAGTGCATCTAATTTTGTAGCAGCTAAGACACGAATAGTTTCATCGCTGTCATTAATGGCTTGTTGTAACAAAGCGGCGTTGTCTGTAATTCCATCAACAGCCATCATCCGCACTTGTATCGATGGATCGTTTAGTGCGTCTTGTAATGCCAAGGTAGCATCTACCCCTTCTCGCCTCGCATAGCTCGATATTGCTTGCGCCCTGACCATTTCATTTTTATCGTTTAGACCTTGTTCTAAAGTCGCCTTAACCGCCGGATCACCTGGGTGTCCCCCCATCAACAAGCGACTCATCGCTTCTGTCCTTTCTTCTGGTTTGGGTGATTGTGCTACTTTTAATAAAGCCTCTGTTTGCTTGTTAAAAGCAACTTCATCTTCTTCGCGTTGTATATCACTTAATGAAGATCTAGTTACAGTTGAACAGTCAGTCTTAGCTACAGCATCGCCTAAATTCGATCCCACAATCCATGCTTCAGCAATGGGTTCTTGACCCTCATTAGGAGTGTTATCGTATTTATTGCGTACTATCAAGTTTGCTTTACCCGCTAATAAACAATCCAATACTGGTTTTAATGAAGGCCCAACACACGTGGCATTGACTAGCCCTTCAGGTAAAGCAGAATAATGTATTGGGATATTTGTTTGCTTAATGACGGATTCAATCACTCCAACTATGGGCATTTGTTTGACATCAAGTTGAACTTCAAACCCTTTATCATGACTAAACTTTAAGAGTGGTTCTGTCTTATCAAAACTATTATTTGCCGCTTGAGCAAAACCAACTTGAGTAAAACTTATAACCACAAAAAATATAGTGTTCTTCAACATAGCAATCATTTTTCTAACATGTTTATAGGTATAAATTTTACGAAAGTTAGGAAATGAAGCATCCAGATCGCGAGTGAATGGATGCTTCAAAATTATTACAATAAAACGATTAATTACTGATTTTGAGTTTGTATCCAGGCAGTTCCAGTATGAACACCAGTGGCTGTTTGGCAATGCAATTGTAGATTGTATAACTCAGGACCTTTTTGTGCAGCTACGGTCGAAGCGGTATACTGTTTATTAACATTAATAAGATAAATCTGCGCATTTGCCGCAGCTCCACCAACTAAAGTAACACCTGGGCTCCAACCTGTAGTTGATGGTCCTGTTGTATTCACTGTGGCAGTATCTCCATCAACAGGATCTTCACTTAACACGGTTGACGCTCCATCAAGCGGATGCACAATTTGCACACTAACCAATGTCGCCAACACCGGCGCCAAATCAGCTACCTGTGCAAACAACTGTGCAGGTGCGCCACTGCCATCATTACTGCAGGTCACTTGATAAACATCCGTTGCCGCAGCACCCGAGGCAGCTGTACCCACAGAACCTGATTGGTTATGCGCAGAAACAACGCTAGCATACCCAGTGGCCATTAATAAACTGACCGTCATTATTCTTTTAAATTTTTTCATATGAAACTTTCCTCTTGTGTTTGATAATTAAAGTACAACATAAACTAGTGAAGCAGTCTTCGTGCCAATAATTATTTATTAGGATTATTTTCCATAAACTGTCAC
>CAIXDX010000008.1 GCA_903918335.1 uncultured Methylococcaceae bacterium
GATTTTATTTGCCGGCCAAGTCCATTTGTTTGTAAAAGGTAGCGATGCAGACGCCGAGAAATTGGCTAAAGAATTACCTAGCTCAACCTCTAAAGATTATGGCAAACCGTTTGCTGAAATTTTTAAACAATATGAATACGATTTCTTTAAGATTGATGCTATGTTGTTCAGCCCCGCTAGTGTGATTGTAACGGCTGTGGAATCAGGTAAAAGTTTTAGAGCCGGTCAATTAGACAATGCTTTATTAGATCAATCATTTGGTCTTTAAGCTAAATGAATAGGTAACATGGGTCGTATCGCTATTTTTACAGATGATCCAGGTTGGCATGGTAGACAATTAAGAACTGCTTTCGCTACTCATGGCTATGAAAGTGATTTTGTATCATTAACTGAGTGTCGGTTTGTCATTAAGGCTGGAAAAAATCCGCTATACATTCCTAGCTTTGAACATGATTTACCTGATGCGGCATTTGTGCGCGGCGTGCCTGGGGGGTCTTTAGAAGAAGTGGTGTTGTACTTGGATTTTCTGCATGCTTTAAAGTTAATGAAAGTGCCTGTCTATAACGATGGTCGAGCGGTTGAGCGCAGTGTTGATAAAGGCATGACTAGCTTTTTATTACAAAATGCGGGCTTACCTACGCCTTTAACATGGGTGCTACGAGATCGAGATGAAGCCTTAGTCATTGCAGAAAAAGAATTACGCTCAGGGCATTTATTAATCAGTAAACCGTTGTTTGGCTCTCAAGGAGCGGGCATTAGACGTATTGAGAAAATGACGGATTTAATGTGGTTAACGAGTAGTCGAGGTGTGTATTATTTACAGCGCTTTGTGCATTGCGCAGGTGAAGGCTTTTCGGATATTCGGGTTTTTGTGATTAACGGCATAGCCGTCGCTGCGATGCGTAGACGGGGCAAATCTTGGTTAAATAATGTCGCAAGGGGAGCTCGTTGCGAATTGATAGAGATTGAAACTGAGATGGCAGAGCTGGCTGTTAACGCGACGGCAACTTTAGCCATGGATTACGCTGGCGTAGATATTATTAAAGACCAAGACGGGCGTTATACCGTCATAGAAGTGAACAGTATTCCGGCTTGGAAAGGTTTAGAAAGTGTTTGTGATGTGAATATCGCACAGCTTTTAGCGGATGATTTAGTCAAACGGCATTTGCAAGCATGAACATTTCCCCAGAGTTAATGAGCGAGTTGTATCAACAAGCCTGCGAAGTGGAGTTGCAAGCGTTTAAACCGGGTAATGTCAGTGTTTATGCGGATGGCCATGATATGACGGTAGAAGACTTTAGAATCAGTGCTAAAGTCAGTGCCGTTGCTTTATGTAATACCGATTATTCCTTGGGCGAAAAGATTTATTATGCGGTTAAAGCCACGCGTGAAGCGGTCGGGTGTAATACTAATCTAGGTATTTTGTTGTTATGTGCACCCTTAATTGAAGCGATAGCCATAAAGTCCCCAGAGATATCTTTACAACAGGCTTTGAATGCTGTTTTGACGAATACTAGCTTAGAAGATGCGGATTGGGTGTTTAAGGCGATTAGTTTGGCCTCTCCGGGTGGTTTAGGTAATGCTGATCAAGCAGATGTGTCTGAGAAGCCGACTATTAATTTAACGGAAGCGATGCGCTTGGCTAGTTCTAGGGATAGAATAGCGCTTCAGTTCGTAACAAATTACCAAGATATTTTTGATTTTGCTCTGCCAATCTATTACAATGGCGCAACGAAATGGTGCAAGCAGGATTGGTCTGCATTAGCCGTATTTGTAAGTTTATTGTGCCGCTTTCCCGATAGTCATGTCGAAAGAAAATATGGCAGTCAGTATAATGGGATGATAGCGCTTAAGATGACTCAATTGTCAGAGGAGTTATCTAAAGCAGAAAGGCCTGAACTCACTTTACCGTTGTTGCATAGTATAGATAAAGCGTTTAAATCGCAGGGTTTAAATCCCGGTACTATGGCAGATTTAACTGTTGCAACTGTATTTACCGTATTTTTAGAAGAAACTATTAAACATAGATCTTTTTAAAAAATCTTCCAACTTAACGTTGGTAGCACACACAAGCTCGAAATTATCTCGATTTTACTTTTTATCAATAGGAATTTTATAACATGGCAAAAATTACTAACATGCGCGTAGGCGAATCTTTAGTAGGCGAAGGCAACGAAATCGCTCACATCGATTTAATCATTGGCCCACGTGGTTCAGCTGCTGAAACTGCATTCGCAACAGC
>CAIXDX010000009.1 GCA_903918335.1 uncultured Methylococcaceae bacterium
CAAGTATTCCCTACGGTAGAGTGGCGCTTGCTGCGTGGAGAAGGTGAAGCGATTGGTGAGGCGGATTTAGTTATTTTTCATCCGCAATTGGGTCTAGTCATATTTGAGATTAAAGCCGGTGCTGTGTATGTTAAAGACGGCCAGTGGCTTTACGCTTCTGGTCTGATGATGAAGCAATCCCCCTTCTCTCAAGCTCGACGTAATCGCTATGCCTTAATAGATAAACTGGTACAGCGCCTAGATAAATCAGCGTTTGATTTATTAACCATTACGCATGCGGTTTGGTTTCCTGATATTTATTGGTCTGGGCCGTTACCTAGTTCTGAGGCGCCCTCTAGGGCATTTTTATTAGATCGTGACGCTTTAATTAAGCCAGAAAAGTACTTACTGTAGTTATTTAAAGCCGCTGCACCGCATCCAACGACATGGAATACAGCACAACAAAAAGCTTTAAAAGAAATACTAGCCCCAGATTGCCATTTATTAGTGCCTTTAGTAGCACACCTGGACAACTCCCTCGCTGATTTACAGCAAGCAACTGAACAACAAATCACTGTTTTACGCATGTTACGCACTCAATCTCGTTTATTAGTGGAAGGCAGTGCGGGTTCTGGTAAAACACTGTTGGCGGTGTGTTTGGCACGTGAACATGCGGCTTTAGGTAAATCGGTTTTACTCACCTGTTTTAACCGCAATTTAGCGGAACATTTATCGACGGTAGTGGCTGATATACCGGCTATTTCGGTCATGAATTTTCATGAGTTAGTGCGTAGTAGAGTGCTTGCTGCTGGCTTACCCTTTAAGGTGCCTGAGGATTTAGAGCTACGTATTCAGTTCTTTAAAGATGAATGTCCAGAGTTGTTAATCAAGGCCATTGAAATACTTAATGAAGGTTTTGATACACTAATAATTGATGAGGCCGCGGATTTTAATGCAACTTGGTGGGTCGCTTTAGAAGCGATGGGCCGAGATAATTTTAGTTGGTATTGCTTCTTTGATCGGCATCAAGCTATTTATCAAGAAAACGATACATGGGAACCGCCCTTTAATGTCCTGCCCTTTCTATTGGATATTAACTTAAGAAATACGAAACCCATTGGTGAACAAGCTGCCCTATGGGGTAATGTTGAAGTGCCGAGTGCTTTTAGAGTTGAAGCCGGCTTGCTACCCGAGGTTCAATACAGCTTAAACTTTACCTTAATGGGTGAACAGTTAAAGCAATTGCTTAAAAGATTAATTCAGCGTGAACGCATTACGCCAGATCGTATCGTAGTGTTATCACCGTATCGGCATACGAACCAAAAATCTACTTGGTCCTCTGGTTTAACGGATGTATCTATCTCAACTGAAATGCAAAACCCTATAGCTAATTGTGTAAGAGTCGGCGCGATTCAAGGCTTTAAAGGCCTAGAAGCTGATGTAGTGATTTTAGTGGGCTTAGATAATCAGGCTGTCTCTCATCCTGAATGGCTTTATGTGGGTGCTAGTCGAGCAAAAGTAGCGCTGTATGCTTTGTTTTTAG
>CAIXDX010000010.1 GCA_903918335.1 uncultured Methylococcaceae bacterium
AAATTAACATTAAATGAAGAGGACTGGCCAATGGCAGGAGAATGGCACATTCGATGATGCGATTACATGAAGATATGGAAGCATTTTTGGATTTGGTGCAAGCCACCTCAGAAAACATGGACTTGCCACAGGTATACATTGAAAAAGATTACTGGGTAACAAAGGCATTGAAACACCTTTGTGAGTCTAATCATGTAAACGAAGTCGTATTTAAAGGTGGTACATCTTTGTCTAAGGCCTACCGATTAATAGATAGATTCTCGGAAGACATAGACTTGGCGGTATTCGCTGGCGGCCAGAACGATTCTGCACGCAAAATTTTGCTAAAAAACGTTGAAAAAACAGTTGCAAACGGACTTAACGAGCTTAAAGATGACCCTAGGGTATCAAAGGGCTCCAATTATCGAAAAACCGTTTATCAATATCCACGCTGTGTTGATGGTGATAATTTTGGGCAAGCATCTCAAGAACTATTGTTAGAAATAAATGCTTTCACAAATCCTGAACCTTATGAACTAAGGCAGATACAATCCTTTATTGCGGAAACTTTGTTGAAGCAGGATCGAGCTGATTTGATAAAAGATTACGGGCTAGAAAGTTTTTCAATCAATGTACTTTCTGTAAAACGAACACTCGTTGAAAAAATGCTTGGCGTTATCAAGGATAGCTATTACGAAAACCCTGTAGAACGCCTTTCTGATCGTATTCGTCATCTTTATGATATATGCCTTATTCTACGCGAAGAGGAATATAAAAATTTCGTTCAGAGTCCGGAATTTGTAACCTTGTGTAAATTTTGTATCCTCGATGAAAAATCAGGAGTGTTTGGAAAATCTGATTATCTTAAAAAGCCTTTAGTTAACGCACCACTATTTACAGAGTTTTCTAACTGGCAAACATCACTAGAAAAAACCTATGAAGGTGTCTTCGCTGATCTTGTATTTGGTGAAAAGCCAGAAATGGATGAGATTGCCGTAGCTCTCCGTTTTCTGCATAAAAACCTAACATAAGTAACGGAGGTTACTTGTTATGAGAAAAACTAAATTTTCAATTCTTAAAGCGGTACATGAAACAGCAAAAGGATTACATGCAGCGGGCGTCATGGACAAAACCACTATGAGAGAGTTTGATAGTCTTTGTCTTCCCCCTATAACTAAACTTCAACCAGATGAAATAAAACAAGTTAGAGAATCTGCAAAAGTTAGCCAAGCCGTATTTGCAACTATTCTTAACACCAGTGCTTATACCATTCAAAAATGGGAATCAGGGGATAAAAAGCCAACTGGCACAGCTCTTAAGCTTTTGCATATGGTAAAAGATAAAGGCTTAACCATAGCTTTTTAAACTACCTCAGTCCCATGCTTTCACAATGTTTCTTGCGATCGGCGAAAGTTCATCCAGCGCCTTTATATTTTCAAGGGCAATAGCTCTAAAATTATCAGACAATCTAATCTCCGAGGCGAGTTGCATCCAATAAGCACTGGCATTTTTCATAGCAGGTATCCAAATATCCAAAGTTTCACTAGTCGGCATGGGCGGTGCTAATTGACGCGGCACTATTTCACCATTAATGGGCGCATACAACATAGGTAACACATCATAAGCGGGTGCAAGTCGGTAGGGAAAATAATCATTATGATGATTAACCAAAGACGCATTGCCAAAATGCTGATCAGTATTCCCGATCAATTGTCCAAAAACGGCTTGATAACGCAGTGCCTTAGCCTCAGTTGAGGAGATCATTTTTTGATCGACTAAGCGGATTGCGGCCTTAAGCCATGTATCTCTCATACCAAAATATTCATCATCGATCGCACCAATAGAAATAACGCCGCTACGCCCGTGAACGCCATGCCTATCAAAACGTGTCACCTCTAAAAACACCCGATTTCCAGCAAACAAGATCTCTGATTTTGCCACAGCAAATTCAGTTTTTCTGATGGATTCTAAAGCAATATGCTCCGCAATCAATAAATCGCGCCATCGTGTACTAACGGGGGTGTCATCAGCAGGTGAAAATTTCACAATCACACCTTCTATTACGTCATGTTCATTACCTATGATGGATGTCGTAAATTTAGGTTGCTCACCTCCCGCACTCGACCCTGCTGTGGTGCCGGCCATCGCTTCTTCTGCTAATTCCACATAACGCGTTTCACGTTCATTTACGTGTATGGGTATCAGCGGTGCCGTTAATGATTGATAGAAATACGCCAGCGATTCATTACCCACAATAATGTCACCGATACAATCTTCACCGCGACACACCAAGGCATACAACGCATCATCATCGCTCCAATCAGCAATCCGTTCTGGAAGGCGAAGTTCTCTATTTTTATTAGTGAATGATCGACCGATAAAGCCTTGTGGCCGCATGTCCTGTAAAAAATAAGGTAAGCCATCAAAGAGCTGTCGACCTTTGTATTGATCCAGTTCTATAGCAAATTGTCCTGCTACCAAAACACAAAGTTCCCCATAAGTCTGAACCGACCCTTGTGAGGTAATTCGAAAGATTGGAAATTTCGAACCCAAACCACGAAAATCACGAGTGCACGCGTACATAGTTGATCGTGCCTTTCCAATAGAGATTACGCTATCCCCCGCACTGGCCATTAGCCTGGAAAACTTCGACTGACTTATATTAAGCTTATACAACAAATCGGCCGTTTTTTTAGCTCCCCCTTGTAATGCACTTTTAAGTTGATTGTGTAGGCTATCCATTATTCTTTAATAACATGAATAAAAACTGCATAGATTTTGAATAGATTATACTGATAAAAAAATAATTAATTCAATCACTTTTGTGATTAAACAATTTTAATTTGCATAGATTATTTTAATCAATACGCGATGCTCAACTTTTAAACCTCAACCAATTGCTCAAAAAGCAAAGTTGGGTTGCCCAACATTCTTCCCAAGAAACAACCCATCGTATGGGCAAGCACTTTGCGGATAAAACGGTTAGCTAAATGCCAAGTGCGGATGTAACCTTTATCCCCGATTAACAAGCCTTGCAGACCGGCGACTATCTCAGGCAGTACATCCCGTTCGTCCACATTCGCGATCGAGCATACTTACAGATTGGCATCGGAAAGCCGTCAACCAAGTATATCGAATCATCCCTTGCCCCTATTTCCCACGTGATGTGATCCTGTATGCGTCTTTTCAGATCCCATAAATTAGCACTTTGCTTAGCAAAGTTGGCACGCGATCCTAAGTGAGGAACCCCGTGATGCCAATGATTACGAAAATAGCGCCAAATACCTTTATCTTGGTCTTTACCCATGAATTCACCCACGATCTCCATCGTGATGAGTTCAGCATCGCTCAGTTTAGGCATAAAACCTCGGCTTCTTAGCGGTTGGGTGATGATTGTTCGACTAACATCTTCTACAGAGCAATAAACATAAATGATAAAGTCTTCTGCTGATTTAAAGTTGAGCATCGCGTTAATATATAAATCAGTAACAATGAAATCTTTCTTCTCTAACCTGCTTTATGATTTTGCGCTAGTTAGAAAAAACAGTATATAGCCTGAAAACGACAACTTATGTCCGTTACAATAAAAAAACATGCTTTTCTTTTGATGTGTCTAACTAGACAGGTTAGATCACTAGATTTTGTGGGCATTTCTAGGATTTTGGGTATCTTGCTGAAACTTAGGGTGGCGTGCTGAAACCTGAGGTTGGGCATTAAAACTTCAGCTTTTGAAATGCGGTACTGGTTTTAATGTTAGAACTTTTAGTGCTGTATTGGCACTTAGGTTTGCGTTATTAAACCTAAATTTACTGGCTGACACATGAGTTTTAATATTAGGCCGCAAGTTTAAACACTGACACAATAACTTGATTGTTAAACCTTAGGTTTAAGTCCGGGGCTTTTTGCTCGAGTATTGGAACTTACATTTGAATACGGGTACACAAGTTTGGCTACTGGAGCAAAGGGTTGAGTCTTGGTACAAAAGTTTTAGTGTGGGCATTCAAGTTTTATTCCTACCAAATAGAATTGGAG
>CAIXDX010000011.1 GCA_903918335.1 uncultured Methylococcaceae bacterium
AGATTCCATACAAGCTTGTTTAGCTAACAACATAGCTTTTTCTGCTGTTCCGCCAATGCCAATCCCTAATATGCCTGGAGGACACCAACCCGCACCCATTGTCGGTACAGTTTTAAGCACCCAATCAACAATACTGTCAGATGGGTTTAGCATCACAAATTTAGATTTAGCTTCTGATCCACCACCTTTTGCAGCGATTTCAACGTCCACTTTGTCTCCTAACACTAACTCCATATGCACAACGGCAGGGGTATTGTCTTGAGTATTAATGCGTTTACCAGCGGGATCTTTAAGTATGGATGCGCGTAAGACATTATCAGGGTGACTATAAGCTTGTCTGACACCTTGATTAACCATATCAATGATACTGAGCTGACTCGCCCATTGCACATCCATGCCCACTTTAATAAACACCGTCACAATTCCGGTATCTTGGCAAATGGGCCGATGGCCTTCTGCGCATAAGCGGGAGTTAATTAGGATTTGTGCCATGGCATCTTTTGCGGCAGAACTTTCTTCTCTTTGATACGCCGCGTTTAACGCTTGGATAAAATCCAAAGGATGATAATAAGAAATATATTGCAAGGCATCTGCAATACTCTGGATAAAATCCTCTTGGCGTATCAATGTCATATTTATATCAACTTATTCTTCGTCTAATTCTTCAGCATCTAATTGACCTTGTTTACTGTAACTCGGTGCGATACTGATTAATAACGTGACTAATGCTGCCAAATAAGGCACGGCTTGTACGGATAATACAGCTATCCATAAACGACCACTTAAGTTATCAAAATGGTCAATACACGCAAAAGCAATAATACTAATACTTAATAAGAACAATAAAAATAACTCTTGTCTAATCGTCACTAAACCTAAAAATAACGCGCCTTTCTTTTCATACTTAGGCGTACGCATAAAAGGCTTACCCGAGGTAAACAAGCCTTGTATCGTACCTCTCGCAACGGTATGTGTTAACGCTAATCCCGATAGGGCCGCCCCTAAAGATTCCCAAATTGAACATGGAACACGTGCTTGATATAACCATAAGCCGCGTAAAATTTTAAAGCTAAATAAACCTACGGTCGGCATTAAGAACACATTAGCCGGCAATTCACTATGGATAGGATCCGTCATGATAATAGCGGTTAAGATTAAACTGGCAGAAGTAAACAATAAAGCCAAAGCATCAGAGAACCAAGGCAACCAACCCGCCACAAAGTAGTAGCGTTGAGCTGAAGTTAAGGGAGATGATTTAGTCGGTATAAAACTACGCCAATGACCTTTAATAATTTGCATAGCGCCATAAACCCAACGGAAACGTTGCGTCATATAACCTGACATGGTATCTGGCATTAAGCCACGGCCAAAAGAATCTTTTACATAAACTGAATCGTAACCCGCTTCGTACAATCTTAAGCCTAACTCACTATCTTCACAGATACACCATTCTGCCCAGTTACCCACTTCTAATAAGGCTGACTTTCTAATCATCGTCATGGTGCCATGTTGAATAATGGCATTGTATTCGTTTCTTTGTACCATTCCAATATTGAAGAAACCGGCATATTCCCAATAACAAAAAGATTTAAAAGTACTTTGATCTCTATCGCGATAATCTTGTGGAGATTGAATAAAACCCACATTTTCATTATCAAAATAAGGCACCATGCATTTCAACCAATCCGGTGATAACACATAGTCACTGTCGATAACGGCAATAATCTCAGCATCGTCAGCTGTTTGTTCTAACGCATGGTTAATTGCACCCGCTTTAAAACCGGGCCAATTTTCTAAGTGGAAGAAACGGAACATAGGCCCC
>CAIXDX010000012.1 GCA_903918335.1 uncultured Methylococcaceae bacterium
GCTGATCGGGATCAATTTGCAATGAGCGACCGAATAACTTAACGGCCGTATCAAACTGACCTTTTTGAAAAGCCACTCTGCCTAGACTGGCTAATAAGAAGGTATGAGTAGGCAATACACTGAGTAGCTTCTTGTACTGCGTTTCTGCCGCATCTAACTGACCTGACTGATGCAACGCCATAGCATCTTGCATCATTTTGATGTGCTTAGGCGACAGTTCCTTTTGCTTTTTTGGCTTCATGAGTAGTACTGAGTAATAGAGTTTTAAGAATTATAAAACAAAAGTCTACTAGGCTTAATAATTTGAACTGTGTCTTGTTAAACAGATAAAGCGTTAAGGCATATTTGATATGCCTATAATCCAGCCATGAGCATATCCCATGGATTAGAATGAAAAACTACGCTATTCTAGTAACATAAGTTGATGATTCAAAAATACGAAACTTTATTAAACGGGATAACACTATGAATAGTCAGCAATTGGTACATGAGTTTGAAGTTTTAGCACCAGAATTACAAAAACAGGTTTTCGATTTTGTAGCCTTTTTAAGAAAACAACAAATTCAGCAACAATTATCAAAAAGAAGTGTTGGTGAATATCAGAATAAAATCCATATAGCAGATGATTTCGATGCACCTTTGGGTGATGATTACTGGTTAGGGCAACCATGAAATTACTGCTGGATACGCATGTATTTTTATGGCTAAGGACCGCTCCTAATAAAATACCTCACAAAGTAATGTTTACTTATGAAAATATCCATACTGACGTTTTTTTGAGCATGGCAAGTATCTGGGAAATGCAGATTAAAAGTCAACTCGGCAAATTGACGCTAGAAATGCCACTTAACGAGTTGATTGAGCAACAATGTTTGAATAATGGCTTACAAATTCTTGCCATTAACCCTACACATATTTATGCTTTGCGAAACCTACCTGCTCATCATAATGATCCGTTTGATCGTTTAATATTGGCTCAAGCTCAGTTAGAAAACATGACATTAGCTAGTGCTGACAGTGTTTTTAAACAATATCCTGTTGATTGTATTTGGTAACTTAATACATTCAACAATCCTCAACTCAATATATTATCCAGCACCATCATAACGATAAAGCCGATCATTAAGGCAAAGGTGGCGTAACGGGAACGACCGTTGGCATGAGTTTCTGGGATAATTTCTTCACTGATGACAAACAACATCGCGCCTGCCGCAAAGCCCATAGCAATGGGTAACACAGACTGAAATAGCGTAACCATGGTAATCCCTAATAAACCACCGACGGGCTCAACTAAACCGGTTAACGTCGCGATGCCTACCGCTTTCCATTTGTTATAACCTAAGCCGACCAATGGCAAGGCAACCGCTAAACCTTCAGGGATATTTTGTAAGGCCACAGCGATCGCTAATACCAAGCCATTCTTTAATTCACCCGAACCAAAGCTCACCCCCACTGACATACCTTCTGGAAAGTTGTGTAGGGTAATAGCAATAATGAACAACCAGACTTTTTTAAGGGAGGAGAGTTGCTCATCGGTTGAGGCATCAAAATGGATGTGCGGCAGTTGTCGATCAGCATAATGTAAGAAGATAGCACCGATAATCATGCCGAAAGACACAACATAAATACCCTGCCCTGGCCATAGTTGGTTACCGTAGTTCATACCCGGAACCAATAACGAAAAAGCCGTCGCCGCTAACATAACACCTGCGGCTGCACCTAATAATCCATTGAATAAATTGCGAGAGATATCTTTAAAGAAGATAGCAGGTAAGGCACCTAAGCCTGTTGCGAGCCCAGCGAGAATGCTGGCAAAGAATCCTATGACGACCGTTTTACCAAACAGCAGATACAATACTAAGAATACTACGACTTGGAATGCTAGTAATAAACCGGCTAATGTCAACCCGCGCTTTAAAGGCGGCATGAGCATTAAGTCTTGATAATAGTGACTGTCTTTAAGCTGTCCTGTTTTGACTTCTATAAAATATTGTAATTTAGAGAGCGTTTGTGTCGTTATTGTCATCAGCCATCAC
Source organism: uncultured Methylococcaceae bacterium (assembly GCA_903918335.1). Taxonomy (GTDB): domain Bacteria; phylum Pseudomonadota; class Gammaproteobacteria; order Methylococcales; family Methylomonadaceae; genus Methylobacter_C. The sequence continues at coordinate 2,037 of CAIXDX010000012.1, forward strand.
CTAGTTAGGATTAGTATTTGTTATGGGCTGGCATTATAGCTAAATACTATCAATAAGTACGGGTATTATATTGACCCACGAATTCATGCACTTGTTCAGCATCAAAAGGCCAGTTAAGCCTTTTTAAACTATCAGGGTGATATAAAACGGGAATAAACAGAGAGAACTCAGCTTGATATTGGTCTTGTTCTACAATATCAAGCATTTCTATACTCACTTTATGTTTATCTAGCTGACAAGAGGCGATAATTGCCTCGGCCTCTTCACACAAATGACAGCCTGAAGTGCCTAAGAGTAATAAATTAAGCATTAGGTATCAGGACTAATGATGTAAATGTGCTGCTAACCAACGCGCCGCAAACTCTTCTGCAATACCTTTACGTTTTGCATAGTCCTGCAACTGATCTTTATCTATTTTACCCACATTAAAGTATTGCGACTCTGGATGTGAGAAATACCAGCCACTCACTGCAGAAGCTGGGTACATCGCATAACTTTCGGTTAGCTCAATACTGGTGTTAGCGGTGACATTAAGTAACTCAAATAATTTAGCTTTTTCAGTATGATCAGGACACGCAGGATAGCCTGGCGCGGGTCTGATACCTTTATAAGATTCGTTAATTAACTCATCTGAACTGAGCGCTTCATCTTCTGCATAGCCCCAATAGTCTTTTCTGACCACTTCATGCATATATTCAGCGAAAGCCTCCGCTAATCTATCTGCCAATGCCTTGAGCATAATTGAACTGTAATCATCATGGTCTTGTTCAAATTGCTGGAGTTTTTCTTCTATACCAATGCCAGTTGTGACGGCGAAGGCTCCGATATAATCCGCCTTACCTGATGCGACAGGCGCAATAAAGTCCGCTAAACAATAGTTAGGACGACCGGGCGCTTTAATATTTTGTTGTCGTAAATGATGCAAGGTTTCTAAGGGTTGTTGACGCGCTTCATCGCTATAAACCACCACGTCATCGCCTTGACTATTAGCCGGATAAAAGCCAATCACCGCTCTGGCGGTTAACCATTTCTGAGCCACGATGTCTTTAAGCATGGCTTGGGCATCATGAAATAACTTTCTGGCTTCTACTCCAACAACCACATCATCTAAGATTTTGGGATAACTACCCGCCATTTCCCAAGTTTGGAAGAAAGGGGTCCAATCGATGTAAGCCACTAAGCGTTCTAACGGGAAATTATCAATGACCTTATTGCCTATAAACGCAGGCTTTATCGGCTCATAAGCTCCCCAATTAAACTTGTTAGCCCGGGCATCCGCTAAAGAATGTTGCTTGGTTTTGGCTTCGCGGCCTTTATGGCGCTCTCTGACTTCTTCGTATTCTTCATGCACGCTTTTAATAAAGTCATCTTTTAAATCAGCGCTCAATAAGTTACTAGCTACACCCACGCCACGCGAAGCATCGGTCACATAGATAGTCGCACCGTCATAATGCGGCTCAATTTTAACCGCAGTGTGCGCACGTGATGTCGTTGCACCGCCAATCATTAACGGAATTTTGAATCCTTGACGTTGCATTTCTTTAGCGACAAAGACCATCTCATCTAAAGAAGGGGTAATCAAGCCACTTAAACCAATGATATCGACATTTTCTAAACGCGCCGTTTGTAGAATCTTTTCTGCGGGTACCATCACACCTAAATCAATCACTTCGTAATTGTTACACTGCAACACCACGGCCACGATATTTTTACCAATATCATGCACATCGCCTTTAACGGTAGCCATTAGGATTTTGCCGTTTGTTTGTCTATCCCCGCCCGCTTTATCCGCTTCCATAAACGGCATGAGATAGGCCACTGCTTTCTTCATAACACGCGCAGATTTTACAACCTGTGGTAAGAACATTTTGCCTGCGCCGAATAAATCACCCACTACGTTCATGCCATCCATCAATGCACCTTCAATCACATGCAAGGGTCTTTCGGCTTCTAATCGTGCTTGTTCCGTGTCTTCATCAATGTAATCAGTGATGCCTTTTACTAAAGCATGTTCTAAGCGTTTGCTAACAGGCCATTGACGCCATTCTAAATTTTCTTGTTTAACTTCACTGCTACTGCCATCACCGCGATATTTTTCGGCTAATTCTAAGAGTTTGTCAGTACCACTACCATCATGACGATTTAAGATAACGTCTTCTACCGCATCGCGTAAATCGAGCGGAATGTCTTCATAAATAGCTAACTGACCCGCATTAACAATACCCATCGACATACCGGCTTTAATCGCATGGTATAAGAATACTGCATGAATCGCTTCACGCACTGGGTTATTTCCACGGAAGGAAAATGACACATTAGAAACGCCGCCCGATATTAAAGCATAAGGTAAAGTACGTTTAATCTCACGTGTAGCTTCTATAAAATCAAGGCCATAATTGTTGTGTTCATCTATACCTGTGGCAACCGCGAAGATATTGGGGTCAAAAATAATATCTTCTGGCGGGAAACCGACCTGTTCAACAAGTATCTTATAAGCACGCTGACAAATTTCGATCTTTCTGGCTTTAGTATCTGCCTGCCCGGCTTCATCAAACGCCATAACTATAACGGCCGCGCCATAGCGATACACTAATTTGGCATACTTTATAAAGGCTGCTTCACCTTCTTTAAGGGAAATAGAGTTTACAACGCCTTTACCTTGTATACATTTTAGACCGGCTTCCAAAATATCCCATTTAGAGGAGTCTAACATCACGGGGACTTTGGCTATATCTGGCTCAGCCGCAATTAACATTAAGAAGCGCACCATCGCTTCTTTTGATTCCAACATGCCTTCATCCATGTTGATATCAATAATCTGCGCACCATTTTCTACTTGTTGCTTGGCTACATCTAAGGCCACTTCAAAATTGCCTTCTATAATTAAACGCTTAAAAGCTGCAGAACCCGTGACATTAGTCCGCTCACCGACGTTTACAAATAGTGTTTCTGGTCCGATTGTCATAGGCTCTAAGCCTGACAAACCACATTTCTTTTCTAGATCAGGAATCTCACGCGGTTTGTGATGCTGAACTACATCAACAATCGCTTTAATCGTAGCAGGCGAAGTACCACAACAACCACCAATGATATTTAAATAACCATTTCTTGCCCAATCAGCCAGCTCTTCAGCCATTTGTTCAGGCGTTTCATCGTATTCACCAAACTCATTGGGCAAACCGGCATTAGGATGAGCTGACACATGTGTATCCGCAATGTTCGATAATTCTGCGATATATTGTCTAAGTTCTTTAGCGCCCAAAGCACAGTTAAATCCAAATGAGATAGGATTAACATGCTTTAATGAATTCCAAAAAGCACCGACTGTTTGGCCTGATAAAGTTCTGCCTGAGGCATCCGTGATAGTACCTGAAATCATCACAGGCAATTTATTACCCAGTTCATCAAACACTTCTTCTACTGCAAAAATAGCCGCTTTAGCATTGAGTGTATCAAATACAGTCTCAATTAAAATGATATCCGCACCACCGTCAATTAAGCCTAAAGTTGCTTCTTTGTAAGCCACCACAAGATCATCAAAAAAGATATTTCGAAAGCCAGGATCATTTACATCAGGAGACATTGAGGCCGTACGTGCGGTAGGCCCAAGTACACCCGCAACAAAACGAGGTTTATCAGGTGTTTTAGCGGTATATTCATCTGCGGCTTGTCTAGCTACGCGTGCAGCAGCGACATTAAGCTCATAAGCCAGTGATTCCATATGGTAATCAGCCATAGAAATACTAGTCGAATTAAACGTATTGGTTTCTACGATATCCGAACCCGCCTCAAAATAGGCGCTATGTATCGCTTTAATGATGTCTGGCTGAGTAATGGACAATAAATCATTATTACCTTTTAAATCAACATCCC
>CAIXDX010000013.1 GCA_903918335.1 uncultured Methylococcaceae bacterium
ATGGAATCAATAAATGACACAAGATTCGGAGAATCTTATTTGGATAGACCTCGAAATGACAGGTTTAAATCCGGACACAGATTTAATCATAGAAATAGCAACCATCGTCACTGATAAAAATCTAAATATACTGGCCCAAGGGCCCGTTATGGCGGTTAAGCAATCTGATGCGGCATTAGCCGCAATGGATGAGTGGAACCAAACTCATCATGGGCAATCCGGTTTAATAGAACGAGTTAAGGCCTCTACTATCCATGATGCTGACGCAGAATTACAAACCATCGAGTTCTTAAAACACTGGGTACCCGCCAATACATCACCTATGTGTGGTAATAGTATTGGTCAAGATAGACGCTTTTTATATCGCTACATGCCCCAGTTAGAAGCGTATTTTCATTACCGTAGTATTGATGTATCCACTTTAAAAGAATTGGCAGCACGCTGGGCGCCACAAGTGAAAGACGGGTTTAAAAAGGAATCTACGCACCAAGCCTTAGATGACATTATTGAATCGATAGAAGAATTACAATACTACCGAGAACACTTTATTAAATATTAATATGAATCAATTGATCTCTATTGCTCTAGGGGGAGCCTTTGGAGCAGTTATTCGTTTTTTAATGTCTGCCGGTTTATACCAGTGGTTAGGGCGTGGCTTCCCCTATGGGACATTAGCGGTCAATTTGGTAGGTTCATTTTTAATAGGTTTGTTAACAGAAGCCTTAATATTACAACGTATCGCTATCGCCGCAGAATATAGAGCGGCTATCTTGGTGGGTTTCATCGGCGCTTTTACTACCTTTTCTACCTTCTCGTTAGAAACGATTTATTTGCTAGAGCAGGGTAATTTAACTAAAGCGGGCTTAAACGTTTTGCTGAGTGTATTGGGCTGTTTAATCGCGGTGTGGCTAGGTTTGTTGTTAGGGAGATGGTTATTCGCTTCCGGCGGAATTATTCATTGGGGTGAAGTAGTTTTGCCTTATGCTTTATTGATCGTTAATGCGATTGGGGCTTTTTTGATCGGAATCATTGCGACTTTAATCTTACAGAAAGTCGAGTTGGCTTTAGATTATCGGGCCACCCTGATGGTACTGTTAGTGGGTGTTTATCTTACTTTATCAGGGTTATACATCATTTTTTTCTTGTTAGAACAAGGGTATGCGTTTGAAACACATACCTCAGTTATTTTAACGTTATTTGTGGCTAATAGCTTAGCTGTATTGTTAGTCACTGGCTTAGGGTTGTGGGTGGGTAAGCAGATTGCTTAAACTTTATTAAACCTAACTATTCAGCTAAGAGTTTATTAATAAGTTCGCGCACTTCTTTTTTATCTTCCTCATTAAATCCCATGAGCACATGTCTCACTTTACCTTTTTTATCGATTAAATAAGAAGAAGGCATCACTGTCACACCATACGTGTTAGCACACTCGTTGTCTGGATCAGCAGCAATCGTTAAATTGACTTTATGTTTTTTTAAAAAGTGATCCGCATCTTTTTTTGATTCGTCTAGATTAACAGCGATCAACTTAAAGTCTTTGCCTTTAAGTTCGGTGTTTATTGTTTCAAGAAAAGGCATCGATTTTTCACACGGTCCACACCAAGAAGCCCAAAAATCAATAAAAGTGACTTTACCGGGGTTAGCTAATTGCACGGGTTTCGCATTAGACAGCAGACTTAGATGGCAATTAGGCGCAGATTCGCTCACTTCAACAGCAGCGCATATAGAGCTTGATAATACTAAAAGGGATGCGATAACTGATTTCATAAGGGTTATACGTGAGGGTATGTGAATTTAACAGGCTTAAAATAATAACATTATTTTATAATTTACTTTAGATAACCGCTTTTGTTATTAAACTGTCATAATTGGTTTTTTACGTTTAAAGTATAATTTAATGTTTCCTTGATACTGGGTAAAGCACATGAATAAGTCTGTAAGAGGGGCCTTCACAGCGGGTTTAATGCTGTTTACACAAATAGCTTTTTCAAAACAAATCACTTTACCTATCGACCTTGATTACACACTCATTAAAAAAGAGCTAGTGAATGAACTCTATAAAGGAGAGGGTCAAACGGCTGAAGTATGGAATGATAAAAACGGCTGTAGTTATTTAAGGTTATCAGATTTAAAAGTATCGGGTCAGCAACAACAGATTAAATTACAGAATCATGTCCAAGCACGTATTGGTGCAACACTGGGTGGCAAGTGTTTAAAGTTGATTGATTGGCAAGGTATCCTTGAGACTTTACAACAACCGACCATTAATAAGGCAAAAAACGAACTCACTTTGCCTATCACCCATGTTGCCTTGTCAGACCTACAAGGACATCAGCTAAATGATGAACAAATCCAAGCGTTAATCACTCAATTTGTAGCACCTAAATTATCTGGGCTTAAATTAAATTTAAGTGACTCACGGGCGGATATAGAAAAAACTTTGCATGAGTACTTGCCTAAAGAAAACGTAGCCGAAGTGGTTTCTGTATTAAACACTCTAAAATTTGCGGGTGTAGATGCCAAAGAAAAGTCTGTGGCTATTGTTTTAGCCTTTAACCCACCCGCTACAAAAGCCGGGCCTAAAATGCCGGCCGCGCCTTTAACAGAAGCCGAACAAAAACAATGGGAAACTAAGTGGCAAGAATGGAACGCTTTTTTAAGTAAGTCTATTGAACAGGCTGTTGATGACGCTAAAAGTCCTGAATTAAAAGCCGCTCTAACGCAAACCTTAGCAGAAGCTCGAGGTGCTTTTGATAAAGGTTTAACAACTTATGATGCCAAAGGGGCTGATCCTGTCAGAGTGTTTTTTGCAAATACTTGGGAACGTTTATCACCCCAGCTAAAAGAATTATCTCAGCAAGTACCCGAAGTTAAAGCTTTGCAATATATTACGTTTATCGCAGCTACCGATATCATGTATGAGCTTGAAAAAATAGGCGCACCTTTTGGTTTAGATATCTCATCAGATGGTTTAAGAAAATTAGCTAGAATCATTATAACTAATCAATAAGTCTAGACTAGTTTTACGCTTATATACATTATTAAGGCTATTAATTTATTTCCATTTAAAATACATGGGTTACAGTATAATCTGGTAATCATCTGATTAAAAAAATATATCTTAACTTATGCTTTTTTTTTAAAAATTTGAATTTAAATGTTATTAAAATCAATAATTTTAGCTATATATTGATAAAGGTTTTCATTAGATATTGTTTGCAATAATTTACTTGCATAATAATCAGCAATAAAGTATTATGAAACTAACTATACTAGGTTGTAAAATAATTTTATGCTTATGCATTTTATTATGTGCTTATGGCTAAATATCTAACTTTAACGATTTAGGAAAAATAGAAAATATGACGACAAAGGTTGCATTAATTACCGGTATTACCGGACAAGATGGGTCTTATTTGGCGGAGTTTTTGTTAGCAAAAGGTTATGAGGTACATGGTATTAAACGCCGAGCTTCCTTATTTAATACCCAACGTATTGATCATATTTACGAAGATCCACACACCCCCAATCCTAAACTTAAATTGCACTATGGCGATTTAACAGACACCTCTAATCTCAATCGCATTCTTCAAGAAGTACAGCCTGATGAAGTTTATAACCTAGGTGCGCAATCTCATGTAGCAGTCAGTTTTGAATCACCTGAATATACTGCAGATGTCGATGGCATTGGCGCTTTACGCATCTTGGAAGGTATTCGATTTTTAGGTCTTGAGAAAAAAACACGCTTTTATCAAGCCAGTACTTCAGAACTCTATGGTTTAGTACAAGAAATTCCGCAAAAAGAAACCACACCTTTTTATCCTCGCTCACCTTATGCGGTTGCCAAGCTTTATGCTTATTGGATAACAGTTAATTATCGTGAAGCTTATGGAATCTATGCCTGTAATGGTATTTTGTTTAATCATGAATCCTCACGTAGAGGCGAAACCTTTGTTACCCGTAAAATCACCCGAGGCCTAGCTAATATCGCGCAAGGCTTAGAATCATGTTTGTACATGGGTAATATTGATGCGCTTCGTGACTGGGGGCATGCAAAAGACTATGTTGAAATGCAATGGTTAATGTTGCAACAAGAAACGCCTGATGATTTTGTTATCGCCACAGGTATTCAATACACTGTGCGCGACTTTATCAATAAATCAGTGGCTCAACTGGGTATTGAAATCGCTTGGGAAGGTGAGGGTGTTGAAGAGATTGGTAAAGTGAGTGCTATCACGGGTGATAATGCCCCCGGACTTAAGGTGGGTGACGTTATTGTTAAAATTGACCCCCGATATTTCCGTCCTGCAGAAGTAGAAACTTTATTGGGAGACCCGACTAAGGCTAAAGAAAAGTTGGGTTGGGTGCCACAAATTACCTTAGATGAAATGGTTGCCGAAATGGTTGCTTATGATCTTGATAAAGCCAAACAACATGCACTCTTAAAAGGCAAGGGATACCACGTGTCCGTAGGTAGAGAATAACTCGTAGCGTATTTACAGCCTTTGGGATATGAAACTAATTCTATCCATTGATCCCGTTCGCTTCCCATTAACGGGTATAGG
>CAIXDX010000014.1 GCA_903918335.1 uncultured Methylococcaceae bacterium
ACTTGAAGATAGGACGAAGACTCGCACTATTTAAAAAAAGAGTGGTACGAATGGAGAGACTCGAACTCTCACAGGGTTACCTACTGGAACCTAAATCCAGCGCGTCTACCAGTTTCGCCACATTCGCACTTTAATGAACGAACTATTATAGGGACTTGATACTAAGATAACAAGCTAAAAATACATAATTAGTAGGATTTATTTATTTACACTCACAGAAAAACCTAATTTTCTAATATCTTCTGCAAATAAATTTAATACAGCCAAAGACATAGGCTCTATAAACTCCGCTTCCGGCTGTAACGAGGGTCTGGCCAAAGTATAAAGCATAACTTGAGACAAATCAGGACACTCTGTTTTAACTTGCCGCATTAAGTCCAAGTAAGCCTCTCGCTCATCAATAGACAAGCCTTGCTGATTATAATCAACTAGACAGGTTTGAATCTTTGTCTTACAAAGCTGACTGGATAGGATCAGATTTTCTAAACTTGTTTTACAACTTTGTGTCGTATTGTTTATAAGCACTCTGCCCTTAGTGGTCGCGCTATCAAACTTAAACCACACTTCCCCTCCGTATGAATTTAAAACTTTTAAACCATCTTGAACTTTAGTCTGGTGAATTAAACTACCATTGGTAATCAACACAAATTGGCTCTCAGGAAACACCCTCATTTCTGTCGCAACCCGCCCAATTAAGTCAATCGCATCAGCAAACTCTTTTAAACTGGTTGGCTCCCCATTGCCAGCAATAGCAATGTCTTTAATGACTCGTTTATCCTGATCAACATTAAAACGTTCATAAAAGTCTCCTTTTAAGACTTCATTAAGAAAAAAGCGCAACTCGCTTTCAAGCAATTTTGCATCTAGCTTCGGAGCAGCACCCAACTTTAAATCAGGCACCTGACAATAAATACACCGCCAATTACAAGCATTATTTATATTTAAATTGATGCCCACAGATAAACCACCTAACCGTCTAGATATAACGGGATAAACATAGGTAAGCCCCACCACATCGGTCGCATGATTAGTCGTTGTTAATTTTGTATCCATAAGCCTCTTAAAAAGCTGATAAAACTTTATTCTACGGGTTAGTTACCCTGTCTTTCAATTTTAAACTTAATTCACTCAAGAAACACCTTGCTCAGATAGAGCTGATAAATCCAGATGTTCAGGCTTTAATTGCCATTTAAAAATGATAACCCTATAATCCCAAAGAATCACTTCGATTTGATCGCTCGCCTTATTAGTCACTTACAAAACCATATGAATTACATTGCCATAAAAATGCTCATGGGGGATAAAGGCAAATATATTGGCATTATCATGGGACTCACTTTCGCATCTTTAATAATGACCCAACAGCCTGCTATATTTGTGGGTCTAATGTCGCGGTCTTATAGCTTTATATCAGATCTTGGCCTCCCTGATATTTGGGTAATGGATGCTAAAGTGCAATTTGTTGACGATATAAAACCACTACAAGATACCGAATTGTATCGTGTACGAGGGATTAGCGGCGTTGATTGGGCTATGCCTTTGTACAAAGGTTTACTTAAAGCCAGACTTCCCGATGGCACTTTTCAGACGTGTAACGTGATTGGTTTGGATGATGCAACGCTAATAGGCGGCCCACCGACTATGCTAGAAGGTACGCTTGAAGATCTTCGGCGCAGCGATAGTGTCATTGTAGACATTGATGGTGCAACTGAAAAACTAGGCAAACCCTCCACCATTCCGGGAGGAAAACCTATTCCTCTTAAAGTAGGCGACAATTTGGAACTTAATGATCGCCGCGCGATTGTAGTTGGCATTGCTAAATCTACGCGTACTTTTCAATCCCAGCCTGTAGTGTATACAACTTATAGTCGCGCCAAGAACTACGCCCCAAAAGAGCGAAAACTTTTATCTTTTATTTTGGTAAAAGCTAAACAAGGCCAAAACCCACATGAACTAACACAGCGCATAAAACAAAACACTGGATTAGCGGCCTATACTCAAGATGAATTCAAAGAACTCACCTATCAATATTTCATGCACAACACCGGTATCCCTATTAACTTTGGTATTTCGATTGCACTGGGTTTTATTGTTGGAGCCGCAATTGCTGGCCAAACCTTCTATAATTTTACTTTAGAAAATATCCGCCAATTTGGCGTCTTAAAAGCCATGGGTACCAGCAATCTTACGTTATTAAGAATGATTTTATTGCAAGCCGTATTAGTTGGCAGTATTGGTTATGGCTTAGGTGTTGGGCTTACCGCCTTATTTGGTTATGCAACGAGACACACTATTTTAGCGTTTAAGTTTCCTTGGCAACTCCTTGTTTTTAGCGGTGCAGGCGTCAGTATCATTTGTATATTTGCCGCCTTAATTAGCATATTTAAAGTGTTTCGCTTAGAACCTGCTATCGTGTTTAAGGGCTAAAACATGAGTTTAGCGGTACGCTGTCAGAACCTGACAAAAACTTATGATACGGGTGGCCAAATTGTTACCGCACTTAATGGTATCAATCTAAACATTCCAATGGGTGAACTTATGATGCTAGTAGGCCCTTCTGGTTGCGGTAAAACCACGCTTATTTCCGTCATTGCAGGGATTTTGGATCAAGACTCAGGACTTTGCGAACTCTTTGGTGAAAACTTACAACGCTTCTCTAGTAAAGAAAAACTCCAATTCCGTGCACGAAACATTGGTTTTGTCTTCCAAACATTTAATTTACTACCTGCACTCAATGCCGCAGAAAATGTCGCCATCCCTCTGATTATTAATGGCATGAATCGTCATCTTGCCGAACGAAAAGCGATTGAATTATTAACCCAAGTAGGACTTGGTGAAAGATGGACCTCTTTACCCTCACAATTATCGGGTGGTCAACAACAACGCGTCGCCATTGCTAGAGCGCTAATCCATAATCCCAGATTAATCGTTTGTGATGAACCAACCAGTGCCTTAGACCATGAAACTGGACTTAACGTCATGCATTTACTTAAATCGGTCGCTCTGCAAAAAGATCGTTCATTAGTCATCGTGACCCATGATGCGCGTATTTTTGAATTTGCCGACCAAGTGGCCGAAATGGATGATGGCCATATTATTAATGTAAAAGACGCCTCCCTTAGGACATAAGCTAACATGATAAAATTTAACTACAAATTACCTGTCTTAGCCACTATCGGACTGGGCTTTGCCATATTTACCGTTATCAATAGTAATAAACCCACGCCCATTGCACCCGCGGTAACTGCCCCTGCTTCAGCACCCTATAAAAGCTTCATTGCCGGTTCGGGTATTGTAGAAGCACAGAGTAGAAATATTGAAATAGGCACACCCTTACCCGGCATCGTTAAAACCTTAAATGTCAAAGTGGGCGATAAAGTTAAAGCTGGAGCTGCCTTATTTAGTATTGATGACAGAGATACCCGTGCCACACTTGCCATAAAGCTGGCGGACCTCACCAAAGCCAAAGCCGATCTCTTAGTCGCCAAAGCCACCTTAGATGATGCACTCACCTTAAATAATCTAGCAGAAGCCGTAACTGATCGCCGCGCCATTAGCTCGGAAGAATTGTTAAGACGACACAATACGGTATCAATAGCAAAAGCCAGAGTTGAGAGCGCTAAGGCCTTTATTCAACAAGCAGAAGCTAACCTTGCGGATACACTGACCACATTAAACCGCTTAACCGTTCTTGCGCCCGTCGCAGGTGACGTTTTACAAGTGAATATCCGTCCTGGAGAATATGCTCAAGCCGGCAATATGAACTCTGCATTATTAGTACTCGGTAATTTAGATCAAGTACATGTCCGCGTAGACATAGATGAAAATGATGCTTGGCGTTTTGACAAAAACAGCAAAGCGGTTGCTTTTTTGCGAGGCAATAGAGGCTTTGAAGTGAACCTTGAGTTAGCTTATGTAGAACCCTACGTTGTCCCTAAAAAATCCTTAACGGGTGATAGCAATGAGCGCGTTGATACCCGAGTCTTACAGGCCTTATATCGATTTGATCGCAAACAACTCCCCATATTCGTTGGCCAGCAAATGGATGTATTTATAGAAGCACAAGATTACGCGGCTCCAAAAGGTCCCGCATCATGATTAAAAAAACTACCTGCTTAGCAATAGCACTTGCCTTAAGTAGTTGTTCCGTCGGACCCAATTACACGGCCCCCACCATAATTGTACCTAAAAAATGGTCAGTTCCACCTAACACCCCATTAAAATCTGAAAATCCCTTAGCAGAAGAATGGTGGACTGCATTTAAAGACCCCATTCTCAACCGACTTATTACTGATGCACTAGCCCAAAACCTAGACTTAAAACAAGCCTTATTGCGTGTTAAAGATGCACGGATACAACGCTGGATTACCATCACAGCAGGCCTTCCCTCGCTAACAGCCAAAGGCTCTGAGACCCAACGTCTTAATAACTTCCCAACAGGTTCACAAACCACTGCAGGCAGTAGTTTTGGTGCGGGCAATCAAGTAATGAATATTTTCCAAATGGGCTTTGATGCACAGTGGGAACTAGATATCTTTGGCGGAGAAAGACGTGCAATTGAAGCCGCCAATGCCAATATCGATAGTGAAATTGAAAATAGTCGCCAAATATTAGTCACTTTATTAGCCGAAGTCGCTCGCAATTACATCCAATTACGCAACTATCAACAACTCACATTAATCACGCAAAAGAACTTAGCTTCACAAAGGGAAACCGTGCAACTGACCAAGATTCGTCAACAAGCCGGCTTTGTTAGTTTCTTAGAAGTGGCTCAAGCAGAATCTCAAGCCAAAAATACTGAAGCATTTTTACCTAATTACGACACTACTATTAAGCAATCGATTCATAGCTTGAGTATATTACTTAATAAAGAACCCAATGCGTTAGCGAGTTTACTGAATCAGTCATCAGAAATTCCCAGCTTAAATAACCCAACAGTAAATACTCTGCCTTCTGAGCTTTTACTCCGAAGACCCGATATTCGTCTAGCAGAACGTCTAATCGCCAAAGCCAGCGCAAACATCGGCGTTGCGACAGCTGATTTATATCCTCGCTTTAATTTAGCCGCTTTTATTGGCTTACAAAACAGCAGAATAACCGACTTTACTCCCATTAGTAAGTCTTGGTCTAGCGCCAATTCAGTCAGCTTACCTATTTTTAACTGGGGTAAAATTAACGCGAACATTAAGAGCAAAAAACTGCAACATGACTTAGTTTTTATCGATTACGAAAAAACTGTACTAACCGCTTTTAAAGAAGTTGAAGATTCGTTGATCGCTTATCAAAATGAACAACAACGCAATCAAGCATTAGTCGCCGCAGTAGACAGTAGCCAATTAGCCTTAGAAATGGCGAACGAACGCTATCATAAAGGTTTAACCATGTTTTTGGATGTATTACAAACGCAAGAATCTTTGTATCAAGCGCAACGCAACTTAGTAGACAGCCAAGCACAACTCGCGATAGATTTAGTAGCGCTTTATAAAGCGTTAGGTGGCGGCTGGCAAAATCAAAGCCTTGTTAACAAAGAAACACTATTAAAATCTTGAGAAAAAAATCCCGCTACTCAAACAACATACCGACCGCCCGATTCTCAATACGTGCTGTTCTAAGTCGCTGCGTCGCCTACTTTGTCGCCCTATCGCTCATACCCGTGTTGCTCTTTAGATTCTTACCCGTGCCCAGCAGTAGCTTTATGCTGTATCGACATTACGAAGATTTAATAATCGAACACACCTACGAATCTATTGATTATCAATGGGTCAGCCCTGGCAGAATATCACCCAATGCCGCAGCAGCTGTCATTGCTTCTGAGGATCAACTTTTTTATGAACACTTTGGCTTTGACTTAAACGCTATAAAATCTGCCGCCAATGCTTATTTGAACGGTAACCGAAAATTAAGAGGCGCCAGCACCATTACCCAACAAGTCGCCAAGAACCTGTTTCTAACGCCGGCTAAAAGTTTCTTTAGAAAAGGCCTAGAAGCTTGGTTTACGCTATTGATTGAAATGTTCTGGTCTAAAGAAAGAATTATGGGCGTGTATCTCAACATTGCAGAATTTGGTGACCACCTATTTGGGGTTGAGGCAGCCAGCCAACATTATTTTAATACGTCAGCCAAAAACATAACCCGCTCGCAAGCCGCTTTGCTCGCTGCCACTTTACCTAACCCCTTAAAACTTAAAGCCGACAACCCCAGTAGCTATGTAATGAGTCGCCAAAGCTGGATACTCAGACAAATGCGTAATTAACAATTATTAACTCCAATTATAACTTTAAGCGGTCGTCAACATACCCGCCTCAATAATAAACTGCTTGATCTGATCCAATCCTAAGCCTGTTTTAAGATTTGAGAACACAAAAGGCCTGTCTCCCCGCATTTTTTTAGCATCTCGATCCATAACTTCTAAAGAAGCTCCAACATAAGGTGCTAAATCTATTTTATTAATCACTAATAAATCAGATCGAGTAATGCCTGGCCCGCCTTTACGAGGAATCTTATCGCCAGCAGAAACATCAATCACATAAATAGTTAAATCAGCTAGTTCCGGACTAAAAGTTGCGCTTAAATTATCTCCACCACTCTCAACCATTATAAAATCTAGGTTTTCCCAACGCTCACATAACTCATCAACTGCTGCCAAATTCATCGAAGCATCTTCTCTAATGGCTGTATGTGGACATCCGCCGGTTTCTACTCCCATAATTCTGTCTTCTGGTAGCGCTTGACTACGAATTAAAAACTGCTGATCTTCACGGGTATAAATATCATTCGTTACCACAGCAATATCAAACTCATCCCGCATCAATTTACATAAAGCATCCACTAATGCAGTCTTACCTGAACCTACTGGCCCACCAATACCAACCCTAAGCACTTGTTTATTAATCATTATCTACTCACTCTACGAACGAAATAATCTAGAATATTGCATCTCATGGCGAGAACTTAATAACGCCAAACTAAAAGCACTGCCCCCAATTTCCTCATCTAAAATTAAGAAAGCTCGATTCACCTGCCTCGGTAATTGATCTGCTAATGACATCAATAAACGCTGCCCTGCAACTTGTCCTAAAGGTACTAGTTTAACAGCACACAAAACTTGATTTTCTAACCAACTCCACACATAACCCATCACTGCTTGTTGTTTAGGAATGTCCCACCGCACTGCAGCTAGACTATATAAAGTAGCTAATGTTGCATCTGATCTACGCAACCAAAACCTAGCCTCTTCTGTCCCTAGCTCCACTAACAAACGCGCTAAGGCTTGGCCAGCTTGTCTATCTTCAGCACGTAACTCGAAGGTTTCACGATAAGCCATTAAGGTCGCACTCCATCGCTTAATTTCCGCATTATCATTTGATGCCCAAGCATCATATAATCGCACCAAAACAGGTAAGTCTATCTGAGTCAATCCTTGCTCCAACAATCCATCTATCCATTCATAAGCTTGATCAGAGTTGGTCACCAACTGTTCTTCAACGGCGCCTTCCAATCCTTGAGAATAACTATAAAGCCCAATCGGCAAACCGGGGCTTACTAACTGTAGTAAACGTAATAAAGCCAAATCATTAATCATGGCTATGATAAGCGCCTGCTTCAGGTTCAAATGGCAAAACCTCATGACTTACCGTTAAACCTAAGCCCTTTACCATGTAGTCTAATACATGATCACTTAAATAACGTAACTCATTGGGTAATATTTGTAAGGCCACATGTCGATTACCCAAGTGATAACATGTACGGGCAAATTGCAAAGCATCATCACAACGTACCACAGAAACTGTCTCTGATGCTGCCTTAACTAGTACTTTATAATGATCAGTACCCGTTAAAATTACCCCTGAATGTAAGCGCTGTCCGCGGGGCAAAAACAAACCAACCTTAACACCCCCATCAGTTTTTGCAGGTAAACGGCTTTTTTGACGATATTCATAAGATAACGTTAAAACATCATCAGCTTCTGCATCTGGTGTCGCTACTTCAGTTAATTTCAACAAATCAGTCATGAGTCTTTATGTAAAACAATTATTAAAACAAGAAATAACGCTGTGCAAAGGGTAAAACAGCCACTGGCTCACACGTCAGCAGTTGACCATCGGCACGCACGGAATAGGTTTGAGGATCAACTTCAATATGCGGTTGGTAAAAATTATGTATCAAATCTTTCTTACCGATATTACGGGTATTCTTAACCGCTCCTACTCGTTTACGTAACCCCAAACGACTTGCAACCCCATCATCAACCGCTAATTGCGGTAAAAAAATCATAGAAGATAATGCAGAGGTATCACCAAAGGCGCCAAACATAGGTCGATAATGCACTGGTTGCGGCGTAGGAATTGAGGCATTCGGATCCCCAATTGCAGCAGAAGCAATCATCCCACCTTTAATAATTAAACTAGGTTTGACGGCAAAAAATGCCGGATTCCATAACACCAAATCCGCTAGTTTGCCGACTTCAATTGATCCTACTTCATGAGAAATACCATGACTAATAGCTGGATTAATAGTGTATTTAGCGATATAACGCTTAATACGAAAGTTATCATTACCCGCCGAGTCTTCAGCCAAGCTACCGCGTTGCAACTTCATTTTATGTGCAGTTTGCCAAGTTCGAATAACCACTTCACCTACACGTCCCATCGCTTGAGAATCCGATGAAATCATCGAGAAAGCCCCTAAATCATGCAGAATATCTTCGGCGGCAATGGTTTCTCGACGAATACGCGACTCTGCAAACGCGACATCTTCCGGAATACTAGGGTCAAGATGATGACAAACCATCAACATATCTAGATGTTCATCAATCGTATTAATCGTAAACGGTCGAGTTGGATTTGTTGACGAAGGTAAAACATTAGCTAGACCACATGCTCTAATAATATCTGGGGCGTGTCCACCACCTGCACCTTCGGTATGATAAGTATGAATCGTACGATCTTTAAATGCGGCAATAGTGTCTTCAACAAAGCCCGATTCATTTAAAGTATCGGTGTGAATCGCCACCTGTACATCGAAACGTTCCGCTACAGACAAGCAACAATCAATAGCTGCCGGAGTAGTTCCCCAATCTTCATGTAGTTTTAAGCCCATAACGCCGGCACGTACTTGCTCTTCTAACGCACCCGGTAAACTCGCATTACCCTTCCCTAATAAACCAAAATTCATAGGAAAGCCATCCAAAGCACGCAACATTTGCTCAATATTCCAAGGCCCTGGGGTACATGTTGTTGCATTTGTCCCTGTTGCTGGACCAGTTCCCCCTCCAATCATCGTAGTGACTCCTGATGATAGCGCTTCTTCTATCTGTTGTGGACAAATAAAATGTATATGCGCATCAATACCACCTGCGGTTAATATTTGCCCTTCTCCCGCCAGGATTTCAGTACCGGGGCCAATAATAATATCCACACCATTTTGAACGTCTGGATTACCCGCTTTACCAATCGCAGCAATGCGGCCATTTTTAATCCCAATATCAGCTTTAATAATCCCCCAGTAATCCACGATTAAGGCATTGGTAATCACTAAATCCATTGCTTTAGAAGAATCAACCTGACTTTGACCCATACCATCACGGATAACCTTACCACCACCAAACTTCACTTCTTCTCCGTAGATGGTGCGATCAGCTTCAACTTCTAAAAACAAACCACTATCACCTAAACGGACTTTATCTCCCGTAGTAGGTCCAAACATATCAATATAGGCTTGTCGACTCATCTTACTCATACTAAATCCTTTAATTCGCCCATAACTGCTTGTCGAAAGCCATATACGCGCCTTAAACCTGTATAAGGTACTAACTGAATCTCGCGCAGTTGTCCCGGCTCAAAACGTACCGCCGTTCCGGAGGGAATATCCAATCTAAATCCCAGAGCTCTATCTCGGTCAAATATCAATGCGGGATTCGTTTCATAAAAATGATAATGTGAACCGACTTGTATCGGTCTATCGCCTTGGTTAGCCACCGTTAGTGACAGTACTTCTAAACCAACGTTAAGTTCTATATCCCCTACAGCTGGAATAATCTCACCTGGAATCATAAGTTAAGCTCCACCTATTTGCCTTGGGTATGTAAATTAGTCAATTGGATTATGCACCGTTACCAATTTGGTGCCATCTGGAAAAGTAGCTTCCACTTGCACATCAGGTAACATTTCAGAAACACCTTCCATAACATCATCACGGTTTAATAAAGTTCGCCCGTAATCCATCAACTCTGCCACCGTGCGCCCATCTCTGGCCCCTTCCATAATTGCAGAGGAAATATAAGCAATAGCTTCAGGATAGTTTAATTTTAGACCTCTGGCCTTTCGACGTTCAGCTAATAATCCAGCCGTAAAAATGAGTAATTTATCTTTTTCACGAGGTGTTAAATGCATAATAAATCCTTAATCTTCTATCTTAGGTTGCCCAAATTCGAGGTTCACATGCGCTACGCTGCAACACCTCAGGGCGTAATAAAGCCCATACTTGTTGAAAAAACCCACGTAAGCGATCTGCACGCTCATCCAATGCCCGACAAATTAACAGGTTTTCTATTAAGGTCACCCCACGTCCAGGCTGCTCCTCAATTAGATATTGCACCGCCGCCAATTGTGCAGGTAAAACCGGATACACAAACAAGGTACCCAAAGCAGAGTGATTGTTCAAACCCCATCGAGCCATAAAAGCCCGGGCATCTAATTTAATACGTTCCTGATAAAAAATCTGGTCAGCTCTATAAATCAACCAATTTAACTGCACCTCACCAGTAGCAAAACCTTCATTAGCCGCTGGTCGGCCTAAAACTTGCACTTCCCACCCCATGAATCGAGCTTTATTATCTAACTCAAGACAAATATCTGAACGTACTTGTGCGCCCTCATACATAATTGTTTCTTGAGGAACCCATTCAAAAGACGCCCCCTCAGCCACTTTAATGTTAACTATCTGTCGAGCTGTCTCACCGTCACTTCTATAAAATTTTGTTGCCGCTGGTGTCGTAATCAACGCTGAAGTATTAGCTTTTGCCTGAACATTTATCGTCAAACTATCGCCAGCAACTACCCCACCCGGTGGATGTAAAATATATATGTGGCACACATTTCCCTCAGGGTAAAACGGTCTTTGTATAATCAAGGGTCCTTTATGCCGCCGTTGAGTAAGAATGGTTTTTTTCTCACTTAACCCAAACTCCAAATCCAGTTGCGCCTGCCAACCTTTCGACACATCACTATCAATCATTCGCCTAATTGTGTATTAATAGCGTTAATCCGACCACCGTGCAAAGCAAACCAAATCCTGAGTTGATTAATTTCACCTTAGATTTACCCACCTTACCCATGATCACACCAAGTGACAATAAAGCAGTGGTTGAGATCAAAAAACCAAGAGCATAAGTCGTAATATTAGCGTCTAACTCTAATTCTGCTACATGAACATACCCATGACTTACTGCAAAAACAGCAGTAATTAAGACTGATAATAGAGCTGAATCACTACCCTTTTTCCACACCAACCAACCTGAAAACAATACAGATAAAGCCACCCAAACTTCAGCCGTATTTAAGATATATCCCGCTTGTTGAATTGCCGCACCCAAAATCATCATTAATAAAAAAACTATAGGAAGTAACCATAGTGGTTGATGTCTTTGTTTAACTGACCACAAACCAATGCCCAACATTACTAAAAGATGATCCAACCCAATTAAAGGATGAACTAAGCCTTCATATAATCCATGCTCGACACTGACACCAGTATGAGCAGAAACAGGTAATGATACCAATGAGGTTAAAGTTACTAATACCGAAAAACATTTCATATTCATAATAATTCCTATTTAATATCCTAATATAAGCCAATAATCGCGGTTAAAGTTACCACAATCAAACGCCGCCTCAAACCTGGATTTATTGACTTATGTATAAAAAATAAACTATTTATACAGTCAAGTATCTCTTTACCATATCTTCTGCAAGTTGATCCATCTGACCAATGGCAACATTACGACCTCTATCCATAATACAAAATCGGTCGGCTACTTTACGGGCAAACGGGAGTTTTTGCTCAACCAATAACACCGTAACTCCTAATTGCTGATTGATTTTAGAAATGACTTCATGCACCTCACCCAAATCATGGGGATTTGTTTTGGGTAAGGTAACTGGCGTACCTAAAGAGCGATTAAGACGAATAATCACGTCGCCAATTTCACTCACAATATTCGGCTGAATACCTTCAGTAGGTTCATCCAAAATTAATAAGCGCGGATTTAAAACTAAAGCGCGACCAATAGCGAGTTGTTGCTGCTGACCACCGGACAAGTCCCCACCACGTCTATTTAACATTTGTTTTAAAACCGGAAAAATCTCATAAATATGCTCAGGTACCTTTTTTATACCGTGTCGACTTGCTGCACGCAAACCAGTTTTTAGATTTTCTTCGACGGTTAATAAAGGGAAAATCTCACGACCTTGTGGTACATAGCCAATCCCCAACTCAGCCCGTTTCTCGGCTTTAGCGTTGACTAAAGATTCACCATCGATTTCTAAAACGCCATCTCTAACGGGCACTAAGCCCATAATAGCTTTTAATAAAGTCGTTTTACCTACGCCGTTTCTACCCATCAAACACACGCAAGACCCTTTAGGAACATCCAAATGAAAATCCCATAAAGTATGACTTTCGCCGTAATACTGTTGTAAGCCGTTAATTTTAAGCATTAGCCCCCCAAATAAACTTGAATAACGCGTGGATCATTTTGCACCTCATCCATCGTCCCTTCGGTTAACACAGAGCCTTCATGCAATACCGTTACTTTGCTAGCAATCGAACGCACAAATTCCATATCATGTTCAACGACAACAATAGAGTGCTGTCCTTGAAGTGATAATAATAATTCCGCTGTGCGCTCAACTTCTTGATGCGTCATCCCCGCTATTGGTTCATCCACTAACATCACCTTGGGCTCTTGCATCAACAACATACCAATTTCTAACCATTGTTTTTGACCGTGAGAAAGAATACCGGCTCGATGCTGATTACAAGACATCAAGCCAATCACTTCTATCACATGATTAATCCGATCATATTGTGTTGAACTTAACCGATGGAATAAGGTTGGCCAAGTGCGTTTATCAGCTTTCAGTGCTAACTCTAAATTCTCAAATACAGTGAGAGCATCAAAAATGCTAGGTTTTTGAAACTTACGACAAATCCCCGCCTGTGCAATCTCCGGCTCATCCATTTTTAACAAATCGATGGTTTGCCCAAAAAAGACTGAACCCATGTCAGGTCGTGTTTTACCAGTTATCACATCCATTAAAGTCGTTTTTCCCGCTCCATTTGGACCAATTAGACAACGTAACTCACCCGCGTCAATGTAGAGAGACAAATCATTCAGTGCTTTAAAGCCATCAAAACTTACACTCACATCTTCAAGATATAAAATAGGACCGTGACGTGTATCAACTTGTCCATCAACTACTAAAATACCGCTACTCGCTTTAGGCGCTTCACCAAATATATTTTCAGCAAACGAATTCATGCTGCACGCTCCTGAAGTTTACGACGCATTAACCCGACTATGCCATCGGGTAAAAATACTGTTACAAACACAAAAATAGCGCCTAAACTAAACAGCCAAATTTCAGGCAATAAGCCGGTTAATATCGTTTTAGTAAAATTGACTAAAACCGCGCCAATAATTGCGCCATATAAAGTTCCTCGACCACCCATAGCTACCCAAATAACAATCTCAAGCGAATTAAGTGGCGAAAACTCACTCGGATTAATAATGCCTACCTGTGGTACATATAAGGCACCGGCTAGACCCGCTATCATGGCCGAAAACACAAAAATCCACAGTTTGTACATTTCGACCCGATAACCTAAAAAACGCACCCGTGATTCTTGATCTCTAATAGCGGTGACAACTCGACCCAATTTAGTATTAACGACCCAGCGACTCAATATAAAAGTAGCCATCAGAGTCATTCCCGTGACACCCAACAAAACAGCTCTTAAGTCTTCAGATTGAATATTGAAACCTAATAATTCTTTAAAATCAGTTAACCCATTGTTACCACCAAAACCCATTTCATTCCGAAAAAAAGCTAATAACAAAGCATAGGTCAACGCCTGTGTAATAATTGATAAGTACACTCCGGTTACTCTAGAGCGAAACGCCAACCAACCAAACACAAACGCTAAAATACCCGGCACTAAAACAACCATTAAAAGTGCAAACCAAAATTGATCAAAACCCAACCAATACCAGGGCAGCTCCTTCCAATTTAGAAACACCATAAAATCGGGTAATAAGGGATCACCATAGACCCCACGCGTGCCAATTTGGCGCATTAAATACATTCCCATCGCATATCCGCCTAAAGCAAAAAAAGCCCCCTGCCCTAACGCTAAAATACCGCAATAGCCC
The DNA here is from genome assembly GCA_903918335.1 of uncultured Methylococcaceae bacterium. Classification (GTDB taxonomy): domain Bacteria; phylum Pseudomonadota; class Gammaproteobacteria; order Methylococcales; family Methylomonadaceae; genus Methylobacter_C. The sequence continues at coordinate 14,432 of CAIXDX010000014.1, forward strand.
CAAACTAGATCTAAAGACAATCCTAGCAAGGCAAACGTTAAATATTTACCGATTAAAGAAACAGTGTATGCTGAAAAATGTAATCCAGAATCCGCGGGTAACACTAGATTACTTAACGGAATAACAAAACTGACTAAACCCAATACTAGCAAAACCGACGAGGCAATTTTATCAGACCCTAAAGCTATTAATTTCATATCAAACCTACTATTAAGTTATAAGATTTCTATCACTTTCATGCGAAATTAAGAATCCGCAGCTCTACCTTTTTGTGGAAATAAACCACGCGGTCGTTTCTGAATGAATAAAATGATAAATATCAACACCAATATTTTTGCTAACACTGCTCCGGCAAAAGGTTCTAAAAACTTATTAGCAATGCCTAATATAAATCCAGCAACTAAGGTGCCCCATAAATTACCTACGCCACCAAACACCACGACCATAAACGAATCAACTATATAGGCCTGCCCTAAATTAGGTCCCACATTAGTAATTTGACTTAAAGCCACACCTGCGACACCGGCTATACCAGAACCTAAGCCAAACGTCATCGCATCAACCCATGACGTAGGTATCCCCATCGCCTTAGCCATATTGCGATTCTGAGCGACTGCTCTTACTTCTAATCCTAAACGCGTACGTTTAAGAATTTGTAACAATAATAAAAACACCATCAAACAAAACACTAGAATATAAAAACGATTCCAAGTAAGTGACAAAAAATCATTAACTTGCCAAGACCCACTCATCCATTCGGGTGTGGCTACACTTCTATTTAACGGGGAAAAAATGGACCGCACACTTTGTTGCAGTATTAGACTGACCCCAAAAGTCGCTAATAAAGTTTCTAAAGGTCGGCCATATAAAAAACGAATAATGCCCCGCTCAATGGCAATACCCACCAAAGCAGAAATCACAAAGGCCACTGGAATAGATAACAACACCGAAACACCCAAATGATTAGGTAACAATTGTTGCATCACATAAGTGGTGTAAGCACCCAGCATCATCAACTCACCGTGCGCCATATTAATAACGCCCATCACCCCAAATGTAATGGCTAAACCAATAGCTGCTAATACCAAAACAGCACCCAAACTTAAGCCAAAGAACACTGTTTCGGCTGAACTGTATAGTTGTAAACGCGTGTTAATATTAATTAAGGCCGCTTTGGCCGCATTTCTTATATCGGCATCTGTTTCTATAAAGTTACCGGCTTCATCTTTTTCAACCATGGCGTTTAAACGATTCACTACATCTAAACTATTTTGGTTTTTTAAAGCCTCAATTGCATTAACACGTAAAGATTTGTCACTACTATTCATATCCTTTAACAAGAACACAACCTGAATAGCTTGCTTTACAGTTGCATCTTTTTCAAGATCTAAACGTGCTTTTAATAGGGCTAAAACACTTTCGTCATCCTCATTTCCCATTGCTTTAACGGCTGCCAAACGAATGGCAGGGTCCTCTACTGTCAATTGCAATTGACCTATCGTTCTCCTTAAAGAAACACGTAATTTGTTGGTTAAATTGATCTTATTAACCGCGCCACGATCCATAGCACCAAGAGCGGTACCTGTTAAGGCATCTCGCACATCGTATCCTTGATTATTATCAACACCAATGACCAAGGTCATATCTGTTTTAAGCGTAAATAACTGCCCATCTAACAACGCTTGTAAGATAGCTAAGCTCGCACTGCCATTTTCAGCCAACTGGTTAATAGCTTGCTCTCGCTCAGCCATTGACCCTTGCTTTAAATTTGTAATAGCCGTTTGGAGGGATGATTGTGCCGATACATCCTGATCGCCATGAATAGCCAGCGAAAATAACAGCATAAAAACAGCTATTACTTGACAAGATCCCTTAATTAAATTCGCCTTCATGTTATCTCCAGAATGACAAGTTAGTCTTAAATGAAACAAACTAACTTGTCTAACTTTAAAATATTACCTACTAGAAAAGCGAGTGCCGAGGTTAATAATGCAGTAATGGCACCCGCTAAATTATCAATATTTTTGACCTGAACACTTTTTAGTCTTAGTGTTGTAATTACCGCAGTTAATTGGTGAAGTCCAATCTGCAATAATCGGTTTACTTTCTGGTAAGAAGTCAGACCAAGCATCACCATCAACCAAAGTATTTGTTTGCCAAACTGTCATTAACTGACCATCATCTTGAATCTCACCAATTAATACTGGTTTGCTAATGTGATGGTTAGGTAACATTTTAGCGGTACCACCGGTTAAGTTTGGATAATCCACACCGATGATTGCTTTTTGAACGGCATCAGGATCAGTCGTACCTGCTTTCTCAACCGCTTTTACCCACATGTTGAAACCGATGTAATGCGCTTCCATTGGGTCATTAGTAGTACGTTTTGGGTTTTTAGTATATTCATGCCATTTTTCAATAAATGCCGCATTTTTAGTACTATCAACACTCATGAAATAGTTCCATGCTGCCAAATGACCTACTAATGGCTTAGTGTCCATACCCGATAACTCTTCTTCACCTACTGAAAATGCGATAACTGGAATCTTTTCTGCAGAAACCCCTTGGTTACCTAACTCTTTATAGAAAGGGATATTAGCATCACCATTGATTGTAGAAACTACTGCCGTCTTTTTACCTGCAGAACCAAACTTCTTAATGTCAGCAACAATACTTTGCCAATCTGAATGACCAAATGGCGTGTAATTGATCATGATATCTTTTGAAGCAACACCTTTAGATTTTAAATAAGCTTCTAAAATCTTGTTAGTCGTTCTTGGATATACATAGTCAGTACCCGCTAATACCCAACGTTTTACTTTTAGGTCATTCATCAAATAATCGACAGCAGGAATCGCTTGTTGATTAGGAGCCGCCCCTGTATAAAATACGTTTTTAGATGATTCTTCACCTTCATATTGCACTGGGTAAAATAACAAACCGTTTAACTCTTCAATCACAGGCAATACTGATTTTCGCGATACTGAAGTCCAGCAGCCAAAAATAGCAGATACTTTATCTTTAGTTAATAACTCACGCGCTTTTTCAGCAAATAATGGCCAGTTAGATGCAGGGTCAACAACAACCGCTTCTAATTTTTTACCTAATAAACCGCCTTTTTTGTTTTGTTCATCAATTAACATCAACATAGTGTCTTTCAGTGTTGTTTCACTGATCGCCATAGTGCCTGATAAAGAATGTAAAACACCTACTTTGATAGTGTCTTCAGCTCTTACAGTACCAGCAGCTAATGTTAATGCCGCTACCATAGCCACAATACTTAATTTACGTAATTTTGTAGAAATTCTGTTCATAGAAGTTATCCTAAAATATTAAATTGATTATATTTGCCATTGAAATCCGAGTAATAAAGAACTCTCTTTATTACCTGTTGCGGATGTAGTGTAATTAAGTCCTTTCGTTACCATATCACCGTAAATATAGTTTAAAGAAACCACAGCGTTATGGCCGTCAATGACATAATTAATACCTGTTTGGTATGAATTACGATTAGTGCTGCCTGTTGGGTTAATATTCACATAACGCACATAAGGCTGAACTAAACCAATACCCACTTTTTGAGGGAACATATACATACCGCTCACGTCATAGGCCTGGCCAGAAAACATGTTGAAGTTAGCAACGCCAGGAGGAGTACTATTTTGAATGGCATGATAATTTCCACTAATGCCATAATTTTTATAATCCCCCTCTAAAGTTAATACGGCTTTATTAGGTAAGATTTTCTCCATCAAAATATCAACACCTGTGCCACGGAAATCACCTGGATTTACTGTTGAACCAGCACCTTGAGTTTGATATTGATTATTACCCGATATTGTTAAAATATCGCCACCTTTGCCGTAATAGGTGCCAGAGGTGTAATAACCAGGATTTTTTTCTACTTCCCAAAAGTTATAAGATATCTTTTGCGCGTAAAGCGGGTTGTCGCCTGAGTTTGCGCCACCTCTTAAACCACGGAAGAAACCAAAAGCGTATTGCAAGCGATCACTAAATGCCGCACCCCAGATAGTCGCACCATCATCACGACCAAAAGAACCAGCAGAAGTACCATCGCTTTTAATCGTTAAACTATAATCAGCCGGTTCAAAAGGTGTACCTGAACCAAAAGTTTGATAAATACCACTGTAGAACGGTCCGTTCATTTCACGACGTTCACCTGGCACCAACATACGACCCACCCAAACGTTGGCATAATTGTTATATTCAAACTTACCAATAGCGTCTAATATTCTGACTTCACCACCATTGTTTGCGGTCTGAGCGTCAGTATTAAATTCAACTTTCAAATATTTATGAAGTTGGCCAGCAAAATACAATCTCGCGTTATCTAAGGCGAAATTATTACTCCAGTCTTTATTTGCGGCTGCAGATTCAGTCGCAGTAAAACTACTACGTAAGCCCAATCCGACACTCACCCATTTAGTATCATCAATCTTAAAAGTAGCACCTGCGTGCGAATTGGCCATATGACCCATAGCAAGCACGGACACAATTGCAGTGCAAAGTAGCCGTTTGTTAAAACCGCTTTCAGCATGGTTAATATAACTTTTCATCTGTAATCCCCTTTTTGATCAGCTAAAATATATGCAAACGCCTAAGAGCGATGCCGCCAAATCTGGCAGGGTCAATTATTCAGATTCAAAGTTATCTGCACAATCCGTCAGATAACTATCAGTTATTTGACGTATAGTGAGGTACAAGTTGTTGTCTTAGAATATAAAAACACTTATTGAGGGGATACTATGACTTTGCAAAACTCATCAAAATACATCAACACAATGAGCATTTTGGCCATTGCGTTATTACATAATATTGATGCATCTGCTTCACCCATTAATGCCAATGAGATCAACACAGTCACTAGCATTAACTTTAGCGTAGACTCAAATCACCTAGATCAGCTTAAAATTCCTCTAACTGCATTACAACTTTCGGAACGAGTTATCTCAAACCTATCTGAATGGCATTACCCACTCAAACAAGCCGCTCCAAATGCTTCACATGCCTTGGTCGCAAGCCTAGGTGATATTAGTCACGAAAGTACGCCCGTAGGTTTCTCATTTACCCGAGGCAACTCAGACCCAAGATCTGCAGAATTTCAAAAAGCAGATGTATTACCTATTACCTGCACATTAACAACGAAAGACTCATCACAGTCACCTATAACCCACAAAATGACCTTTAGTACTGAAGCTTTTTTCTCGGGCTACAGTACTGCTCATATTGCTGATAAATTAGTCGATCAAATAACCACCACCTGTTTCACCTTATTAGAGGGTTTAAAACATCCGCTTATCGACAAGACTGAGCAAACGACCACTTTTAAACCTACTTGGATGCCCAGCATACAAGTCGTTGTTAAACCAGTTACTCAAACTGTGGCAAAACCAATAAAAGCAGAGTCGACATCAAAAATTATTCCGGCTTCTTCAGATATCTCATTAACTAATACGGAAACAACCGAAGATTCGACAACTGAAGTTGACAAAGAATTAATTATTAACAATCAAGGCTCACCACTCACTCTTCACCTTGGGCATGAACGACGCTAAACTGTGAAAACCGATATTCATCAACATGTCACCAATATCCGTCGTGAATACAACTCCTTTGTTGCTAATGAATCGATGGAAGACTACGCCTTACGCTATGCACCTCGTAGTTTTAGAAAATGGTCAGAGTTTGAAGTAGCCAATGCCGCCTTGGGGTCTACAGCTTTTTTAGTGCTGGAAGCTATTGGCGGATTTTTATCTATCAACTACGGTTTTACTAATGCCGTTTGGGCTATCCTTGCCGTTACGTTAATTATATTTATGACCAGCTTGCCGATTAGTTATTATGCGGCGCGCTATCATATTGATATTGATTTACTCACTCGCAGCGCTGGCTTCGGCTATATAGGCTCAACGGTTACCTCTCTTATCTACGCGTCCTTTACGTTCACGTTATTTGCCTTAGAAGCGTCAATCATGTCCTTGGCGCTAGAACTGTATTTTCATATACCTTTGGCCATAGCCCATGTTATCAGTGCTATTTTGGTCATTCCTTTAGTGACTTTCGGTATTACCACCATTAGTCGTGTGCAGTTATGGACTCAACCCCTTTGGCTCATCTTATTTCTAGCACCCTACATTGCTATTGCACAACATGAACCCAATGCGCTAAATACCTTAACTGACTATTTTTGGTCCACTAGCCAAGGTGTTGGCTTTGATTGGATGCTATTTGGCACCGCAGCTACCGTGGCATTTTCGATGATGGCGCAGATTGGTGAACAAGTCGATTTTTTACGTTTCATGCCCGATAAGACACCAGAAAACAAAGTTCGCTGGTGGTTAGCACTCTTAGCAGGGGGTCCAGGTTGGGTTTTATTTGGCGCAGTTCGACAAATACTGGGGGCTTTATTAGCGGATTTGGCTATTCACCATGGCATCAGTCCAATTCATGCCCATGAACCGACGCAAATGTATTTAACCGCCTATAAAGAACTCTTTGTTAATCCAAAATTGGCGATAGCAGGCACCACTCTCTTTGTTATTATCAGTCAAATCAAAATCAATGTAACCAATGCTTATGCGGGCTCTTTAGCGTGGTCTAATTTCTTTTCAAGATTAACACACAGTCATCCTGGGCGAGTGATATGGCTGTTGTTTAATGTGTTAATTGCACTTCTGCTCATGGAGTTTGGCGTTTTTAGTGCCTTAGAAAAAGTATTGGGCTTGTTTTCTCACATGTCTATCGCTTGGATATGTACGATTGCTGCAGAACTAATGATTAATAAACCGTTAGGCTTAAGTCCTAACATGATTGAATTTAAAAGGGCCTATTTACCCGATCTTAATCCGGTCGGTATTATTTCTACCCTAGCTGCATCTTTAATATCCATTCTTGCTTACGCGGATATCTTTGGTGAGGTTGCAAAAGCCTTTTCAGGATTTATTGCCTTAGGTCTGGCTTTTATTCTGACGCCTACCATGGCTTGGTTGTTTGGCAAAAAATATTACATTGCCCGAGATCGTAATAAAAATAATGTCGGTAATGATAAAAAATGTACGATTTGTGAAAACACCTTTGAACACGAAGACATGGCGTACTGCCCTGCTTATCGAGGTTCGATCTGTTCACTGTGCTGTACTTTAGACGCGCGTTGCTTAGATGTTTGTAAAACTGGTTTTAGGTTTGATGATTACTTAAGGGCTTTAGCAGAACGCGTTTTACCCTCTAGAATAAAAATGACTGCAAAACTACGCTTACTGCGTTTTGCTCTGATGTTTTTATTCTTATCCGTTTTAACGGGTATTTTTATCAGTATCATTTACTATCAAGACTTATTGACTGTACAGCATAATTTTGACGCTTTTCAGTTACTCTTAAAAAACTTCTTTAAAATTTATGCCTCTTTACTCGTGTTTATTGGCTTATGTACTTGGTGGCTGATTTTAAATGCCGAAAGTAGACAAGTAGCACAACAAGAAACCGCGAAACAAACGCAACTTTTGTTACTTGAAATAGAAAAACACAAAAAGACCGACAGCAAGCTACAAGAAACCATGCGCATCGCCAATTCAGCCAATCAGGCTAAAAGTCGATTCCTAAGTAATATGAGCCATGAAATCCGCTCGCCTCTCAATAGTATTGTCGGCTATTCTTATATTTTACAAAAAGACCCCACGATTCCTGAACATAGAAGACAAGCGGTTGATACGCTTAAACGCAGTGGCGAGCATTTATCTGCGCTAATTGAAGATATTCTAGATATCGCGCGTATTGAAGCCCGTAAATTTGAACTCAGTTATGAGGCCTTTGACTTTCATGCCTTAATTGAACATCTCGTGAATGTCTATAAAACTCAAGCCGAAGATAAAGGCCTGTATTTTAATTGCAAAATCATCAATACCCTACCCAAAAGAATTAAAGCCGATGAAAAACGCGTCGGGCAAATTTTAATCAACATTTTAAGTAATGCGATTAAATTTACTCAAACGGGTGGTATTGTTTTTAGTATTAGTTACAGTGCCGGCGTGGCCAAATTTGAAATCACCGACACCGGTGACGGAATGGATGAAAAACAATTACAAGTTATTTTTGAACCCTTTACCCGACTTAACACGGTAACGGGGAATGCCATTTCTGGTAGTGGTTTAGGTTTAACGATTAGTAAAATCCTGGCCGAAATCATGGGTGGTGAACTAAACGTGGTTAGCCAAGTGGGCGTTGGTTCTACTTTTACAGTACGCTTATTCTTAGCTAATTTAGGTACGGATTCTGAGCACTATGCCACAGAAAACATTATTGGCTATCAAGGTAAAAGACTAAAAATACTTACTGTTGATGATCAATCAGACCATCGTGAACTGATTAAATCATTGCTAACCCCACTTGGTTTTCTAATGAGCGAAGCCAGTTCAGGCGAAGATTGCCTAGAAAGAATAGCCGAACTGCAACCCGACTTAATATTATTGGATTTAGCAATGACAGGCATAGATGGCACAGAAACGGCTTATCAATTACGTTTACAAAAACATCTGATTCCAATTATCATTTTAAGCGCGAACGCCTATCCCGCAGACCGAGTTAAAGCCATGAATGTAGGTGCTAGTGACTTTTTAGCAAAACCCATTCAAGTCCAAAACTTACTCAATAAACTCAAATTGCATCTAGGTTTAACTTGGGTATATCAAACAGATACTCATGAACCGACTATAAACACCATAGACCCCCCATTAGTACGCCCTACTGATGAGATTATTTCGACATTGATGCACTTTGTACGCATCGGTGATTTACGCAGTTTGGTTCAACATATTGACACTTTAAGAACACCACACCCTGAATACGAAGCCTTTTTTGATAAAATAAAGCAGTTTGCTAAAGATTTTCGCATGGCTGAAATCAAAAAATTACTGCATTAATAATTAATTTTTTTTATAAAAATCAACGACAGCCCATAAAGAGATCGCCCCATGGAAACCGTTTACAATGGCACTATCATGATTGTTGATGATACCCCTGGTAATCTAGCCCTACTTTCAGATACTTTATCTGAAGCTGGATATCGGGTGCTTGTTGCTACTGATGGCTTAGCGGCCCTAGAACAAGTGACTTATTTAAAACCCGATATTATCTTAATGGATGTGCTGATGCCGGGTATCGATGGCTTTGAAACCTGTAAACGCTTAAAAGCAAATACGCAAACCGAACATATTCCCGTGCTATTTATGACCGGACTCAGTGAGCTAGATGATTTATTACGTGGTTTTAACGAAGGAGGTCTTGATTACATTATTAAACCCATTCGTCCGCCGGAAGTTTTAGCACGAATAGATGTGCATCTTGGCTTAGCGCGGAATAAAAAGAGAGCTGAAAACGCCCTAAGTTTAAGTACTTTTTCAGCTTTAACAATTAATGCAGCTGGTTGCATTTCTTGGCTGAGTCCTTCGGCTAAAAGCTTAATCACTGAAATGATGGCACTTCCCTCTCCTATAGCTATTAATGACTTTTTACCTGAACCCATATTAAGCTGGACTAAAAAACGCATTACTTTGGTTACCAAAGGAGAAAAAGACTCGAATGAAGAGTTTCAAACAAACACGGGCTTGTGTTTAAAATTGGCCAGTTGCCAAGATTCAAATGAATATTTATTGCTAATAAAAAGAGATACTCAAGACTGGGATCTACCCTTTTTAAAAGATGCACTAGGATTAACGCTAAGAGAGGTTGAAATATTAATGTGGATTTCGCGGGGCAAAACTAATAAAGAAATTGGTAATATTCTCCAGAGTAGTCACCGCACCGTTAATAAACACCTAGAACACATCTTTGAAAAACTAGGCGTCAGCACGCGTGCAGCGGCGGTAACTATCGTACAACAGCGAGCTAGCTCAACTCTTTAAATGATATATCAATCAGCTAACCGTCTTTCTATCTACTAAAGCATTATGATTAGTTGAATCAATTAGCTTAATCACCTACCCTTAGCTATTAGATTATGTTCATTAATCTGACAATGACAATCGCCCATGATCTAAGCGATTAAGAACTGGCTAGACGTTTTAATTGGATTGTAAGCGTTATGCGGTTTTAAAGCACTCAATGTTTTATATTGCTAATAAATTCCATAAAACCACCGTATGTTCTTGGCAAATTTTTTCACTGTCACTTTGGGAAAGTGGTTCTTTGGTGACACCACATAAAAAACTGCCATCCATTATAGTAAAATAATGGCACGTATTGCACATACCAAATGATTGTGATTGATTCGCTTTCTGCAATGCTGTCAGCATGCTAGCAAAAAATGTTTCGTAATTTGTAATGTCTCCTTTTGTCTCCATCATGGCGGCCGCTTTAATAAACAATTCCGCAGGTTTGGCTTGTTCTAAGATGGTCTTGCCTTCCGGCAATAACTCAAGATGGATAACACGTCGATCGTTTATGTCGACTGTTTTTTTTATATAGCCTTTTTTCTCCAATAACGACAAACTCTGAGAAACCGTACCTCTGGTCATACCCAAATAATTTGTTAGTGCTGCCGGAGTATCACTGTATTTATTGCAGCGCGACAAGTAATTTAAGGCTTGTAAATGTACTGTTTGCAAACCCACTGCAGTACATTTTTTTCGTTCTTCTGAACGAATTAAAGCCGCAATACGTTCAACCAAATCGAACAAGTCTGCTTTTTCCATTGTGACTACAGTTTTTATAATTTAAGAGACTGACCTTATTATAGCAAATCCATTTTTCATGGTGAAACATACTAATGGTTAGTGCTATAGCTCAATACCCTTTATTAGATGATTACACATTTACATGATTTATAGTTTCGATTCGATAATTAATTGACATGACTTTTAAACCCCTAATATAATATCGACTCGACATAAATATTAATAAGTATTAATCATGAAAGAAAAATCACAACAAAAAGACCCATTCTGGTTGTATGTAGGTATTACAGTGTTTGTCATATTAGCGGGTATTTTCTTAATTAAACAAAGTGAGAACCAAAAATTCGCACCGATTAAGCAGCAGGTGGCGGAGGAAAATGCGCAAATAAATATTCGGGTTTTGAACTAAGCTAAAAACCTTCTCTGCTCACTATCATCTCAAGCGTATGGCACCATTTAAACTTATAACAATAAAAACCGGGAGAGAACCATGAAATTTAATTTGCTCGGCCTATTTGCAGGGCTCACCTTTTTTTCAAGTAGCGTATTGGCAACAGACTATATTTACAGGGACCTTATGGCAAATACCCTGCCGTCGCCAATCTGTGCAATTGAATCCGAGGCTATAGCTACGGCTTCAAAACCCTATAACATTAAAAATTACAGCAAAAGATTTTGCCAGTCACAAGGTTATGGCTGGCATGTTGAAGCAGTGAAAGATATCGGCAAGGCCATTTGTAACGAATGTAGCGATTCTAATAGTGGAAAGAAAAAGTGTCATCTTGAAGATGTAGTTGTTACCTGCAAACGCATTAAACCAGGATCAGTAGGCATGTTGCCTGGCAAAAGCTAACCGAACCTTTTTTGCATAGTTAATAGTAGCGAATCACCATTAATGACAACTTATCAACCTGCGAGGAAATAAATAATGAAAATAATAAAAATCGCAATCTGCTTATCAGTATTCCTTTTGTCACTTAATGCCTTTGGACTTGAAGGCCAAGGGCGCACCAGTATTAGCAACCCAAATCAAATTCCTGAGATTAATAAAGTCGCCTTTAATCAAGAAAATTTGGCCGTTACAAGATTAGTAGGTACAAATGCGGTTCAATATAAAATATTAAATGAATCACCCATTAAAACCCAAGATGTCGATGTTTTTACCAAAATTTGTATTCTTTTAAGTATCTCCATGGTTTATTGGATACATTGGCTAATAAGCACTAAGCCTCAGAAAAATCAGCCTTAAATAACAATAAATGGAAAAATGCTATGATTAATAAAACTGCAACTACTATCGCAGGACTCTGGCGCTACCCTGTCAAATCGATGATTGGCGAAGAATTGAATACCAGTTTTATCACAAAAAATGGTGTACTAGGCGATCGTGCTTTTGCTTTGTTGGATAATGAGACGGGGCATGTAGTGAGTGCCAAAAACCCAAAAAAATGGCCCGACTTATTTTATTACCACGCCAGTTATAACGCAGAGCCAAATGTTGATGTATTGACGGCTCTTCGGATTAGATTACCAGACGGTCAAGTTCTGAAGGGTGACGACGCACATATCAATGACGCTCTTTCAACCGCGCTGGTCCGTTCTGTTACGTTAAAAAATAGCGCACCACAACAATCTAGGTTAGAACAGTTTTGGCCAGAATTTGAAGGCCAAGCTGATGAAGTGAGTCAAGAAGTTCTCGCCGGAGATGCCCCAACCGGAACTTTTTTTGATTATGCAACCTTGCATATTTTAACTACCAGTTCACTCGCAAAGCTTAGAGAGCTTCATCCTGAGGGTCGCTACCAAGTAGAACGATTAAAATAGGTGCCAGCGTGCGAATACAAATAACTGACCCTTGCCCTCGTTGCGTCATGCCGACTCTAGCACAAGGTGATTTACCTCAAGATAAGGCGATATTTAAAAAAGGGATTGCACAAAATAATGTCTACGTACCCTTTGCGGGTCGATCATTACCCAGTATTGGTGTTTATGCTCGTGTTATCTCGACGGGAATAATAAAACGCGGTGATACTCTAATCTTCTAATAATAACAATCACATAGTAATCTTCTTATCCACTAAGGCATTGTGATTAACGGTATCAATTAACTTAATCACTTGCCCTATGGCAACTTCATCAAAAACACCAAATAAGCTTTGGTCATGTAGGTTGGTAAAAGGTGGTTCAAATAACAAGGTCTTATCAATCGTGCCATTTGTAGTTAGATACTGGATAATCTGATTAATAAAAGTTAACTGATCCGCGCGTAAATTACCAGCTTGAATAAAATCAGCAAAGGCATCTTGAGCCGCCGTAATATCTAAGCCCACAATACCTCTGATAAATGCCCCCAAAGGCTTATCGCCATAATGCGCGATATAATCTTGTTTAGTACCTATGGTTTTGCCATCAAATAAAATGTCTTCCAGCACATTAATTTCTGTCTCAGTAATCGGCTTATTGGTTTTAAGCTTATGAATCACCAAGTGATCCTTATGATTCCGAATATAGGACTCCACTCGGTCTTTATAACTTTGTAAATTGGTATAGGTGGGCACTAGATTATGTTCATTAATCCCGCCGATATCCAAAGCATCCTTAAAGGAGGTAATGACATTAATTTGCTTTTCTTTATCTAGATATTTAATCAAATCCCGCAACGACACCCGCACATGATCTAGGCGATTTAGACTAATTTCTTTCCAAAAGACATCGGTTTGTAACTCATTCAGCAAGGCCACTTGTAAGCCGATAGCGGGAATATTTTGTTTCTTTAACAAGGCCTGCGCCGTACCACTGATTTTATTAATAAACTGCTCAGTTCGGTAAGCACTAGTTAATAACGCCAACTGATAATTTAAAATTAAAATGTCAAAGCGTCTAGCCAGCTCATCATCGGCTGGCTCGGGCAATATTAGTTTAGATAAATGCTCAGTCACGTCTAGCAAATCGCTTTTAAATAAATTAGCCCAGCGTGACTGCTCGCTGTATTCCACCACCGCCCGCATTTCGGCTTTTACAACAAAGCGTTGCCTATCTAAACCAGCAACCAATTGCTGGAGTTCAGTGATATATCCTTCCGCTAAGGCCCGCTCGTCTTCTGAACTGTCTGACTTCTCACGAATTAAAAAAGCCACTTCTAATTTAGCTTCAAACACTTGTTGCGTTAAGCTTTTAACAATATTGCCTTCAATGCCATTAGGGTTCACACCAAAGTACTCAAAGTTTTGGCAATAATCAAAGATGGCAAACTCCTTCTTATGGTGACCCGAGCCAAACAAATCAGGACATAAACGCGTGCCCCGCCCAATCATTTGCCAGAACTTAGTCGCCGACTTAACCGGCTTAAAGAACACCAAATTAACCACTCTAGGGGCATCCACCCCCGTATCCATCATATCCACAGACACCGCTATTTGTGGATCTTGCTCTTCGTATTTATCGACAAATAACTCCAATAAGTTTTGGGCTTTGGTTTCGTAATTATCTATCACCCGCAAAAACTTACCCACATATTCTGGGTAATTCTTATTAAAGCGTTGTTCAATAAACACCGCGTGTTCATGATTCTTGGCAAAGATAATAGTTTTACCTAATTTATCGCCGCCCTGCACTTTAATGCCCTGAGTCATCAAATGATTTAACACCTGATCAACCGTATCAGTATTAAACAACCATTGATTTAAAGCTGCACTAGAAATTTCCTCTGGCGCTTCGCCATCAGAAGGGTCACCAAACTTTAACTCGTATTCTTCTTTTTCGGCCTCTGATAAATCTTGATACTTAATGCCTTCGCGTAAAAATTTTAACGGCACAGACTGGGCTTTAAAAGGCACCAGGTACTGTTCATTTACAGCCTTATCCAACTCATAAGCAAACGTGGGGTTATGATCTTCAATACCAAACAAGCCATAGGTATTGTGGTCTACTTCGGTTTTAGGGGTCGCGGTTAAGCCCACTAACATGGCATCAAAATAATCAAAAATAGCCTTGTACTTTTGATAGATAGACCGATGCGCCTCATCAATAATAATTAAATCAAAATGCCCTACCCCATAAAAACGCTGATCACCGGCTACTAGGCCATCAATCCGATTCATAATCGTTGGGTAGGTCGAAAATACTAAACGCGTGCCGTTATCTTCTTTTTCTTTAGTTAAATCAATCGCGGACAAATGCGGTAAATACTCATTAAAAGCATTCTTAGCTTGGGTGACCAAGGCATTACGATCGGCTAAAAACAACACCCGCTTAGCCCAATTACACTTAGTTAACATATCTACAATGGCAGAGGCGGTGCGGGTTTTACCGCTACCCGTTGCCATGACTAATAAACTTTGCCTAGATCGACTCCTTAATTCACCTTTTTTGGTGATAACACTGTTCTCAGCCACACGCTTAATAGCTTCTAATTGATAGGCCCGCCCCGCAATATCCGTATTGACTTTAAACGCACGCAAATCAGTGCGCGTGGATCTGCGGTCTATCAATAACTGCAATTCATCTTTACTGTAAAAGCCCTGCACTTCTCGCTCTGGGCAAAATAAATCATCCCACAGATAAGTTTCAAAACCATTGCTGTAAAAAATGATGGGGCGTTGCCCGTGCATGGCTTGCAAACAATCCGCATATAACTCAGCCTGATGCTTACCCTTTTTAGGATTAGCCATGGTCTTTTTGGCTTCAACCACCGCCAACGGCAAACCGTTATCACCCCATAACACATAATCCACATAGCCTTTACCGCTAGGGTTAGTGCTATGTGGCATACCGGTTACTTCATATTCTAACTCTCGACCTTGTCGTAGATGTATCCAGCCACATTCCTTTAAGGATAAATCGATATACCGGCGCCGCGTTTCTGCTTCTGATACTAGCAAGGGGATAGTCGAACCAACATCCAGCGTTTTTTCTCGCTCAATTTTACGCGCCGCAATTTCGGCGCGTTGCGCTTGCAACTGCGCTTGTAATTCGGTATTTTCTTTAGCTAATTGATGTTGTGCTAGCTCAGCTTGTCGAAAGGCGTGATTCTTTTGTTCTAGCTCAGCCAGTAACTGCTGTAATTGAGCCAGTGGCTCAGTAACAGGCTGGTGGGGATTGGGGATTAAGGCTTCATCAAAGATCTGTGTGTCAGGTGTGGTCTTGCCATAGTAAATAGCCAAAAACCGTAGGAATCTAAACAGATACTTTAAGCAGGCTAAAGCCTCTTGCTCAGTAATCTTAGTGCCATGGGCGGCCGCATTACCGGTTTTACGAATTAAATTAAGTTCAGAAAAGAAAGTACGATTAAACAAGCCAGTAAAAGCTGGTTCATGCATCAAGGTACTTAAATCAGACCGCCAAGGCCGAATTAATTTAGCGTCATGATCATAAAGCCAGTTAACCCCATTCTCAAAGGTACTCCGACACAGCACCGCCGTTGAGGTGGGAGAGATAAAGGTCAACTTCTCAGCTTCAATAGCATCAGTGTATAACTGAGGAAATTCAGCTTTAATGAAGTTGAAGTTACTCATAGAGTTAGTATCGGTTGAAAAAACTTTTTCTGTGTCCCTGAAAACGCATTAATCAGTTCTTTTTGTACATCGGGATAAGTCTCGAATACCTGCATCCATACAGACCAAAAACCATTATTTAAGGCTAAATCGATTATTGTTTCTATATCACAGTCTTTATTTTGATATTTCTGTAGATAACGATTTGCTAACACCCAGCTTCCTTTCCGATCTAGCCATAATGTATCATTACCTGAATAACCTCGCTTACTTGGAACCCTATCTAATCCAGCTAAATTAATAAGGGCGCGAGCCTTATCTTTTAAATCATTATCAAGATCAGGTTTAACTTGAATAAAGCCATCGTTCAAATACATAAAAACATCATAGGTATTATCACGGTCAGGCAATAACGTATCCGTTATTGCTTTTGTATCCTTTATACTATTACAGCTCGTACACGATAATAAAAAATTGCTCCACTCAAGTTCCAGTGCGGGAAAGCTTTTTTTATCTTGAATATGCTCAACAGCCAAAGCTGAGCGAAAACCTTGTCTTTCACAGTAACTACAAAATCCACCTATGGCTTTGATTAAATCATCTTTTGCATCACCATAAGGGATGTAGCTTTGTTTATTGCCCTGAAACAAGCTTTTATCAACAGGGCGCATTATCTCAATCCTGTTTTTCGTTCCGCTTTCATTAATGCCACATAAACAGGATCATCACTAAACTCAAGCTCTATCTCATCTAGCTGAGATTTTATATCTTTGGTTTTACTATCGGTCGCCGCTGTTTTGCCTTGTTCGATTAAATCAAAATATTCTGAGGCTAATCTTTGCAATTCAAGAAATCGTTGGCTACGTTTAACATCTTCAACTAGCATGTCGGTTTCTGCAATTTCTTCAATGCTTTTAGTAAATGGAGGTTCGCTTACATGACCATCTAAATTAATTAACTCCACAGTTCGTAATGATTGAACAATAAAAGGCGAATGCGTTGTGACAATAAATTGAATCTTTGGGAAGGTTCTTTTAAGGTCGGCAATAATATTTCTTTGCCATGACGGATGTAGGTGCATATCGATCTCATCAATTAAGACCACCCCTTCTGTTTCCTTAACGGCATCAGCCCCCAGATGAGGATTAAGCGTAATAGCTCGATAAGCAATATCGGCCGCAAGTCGGATGATATTTTGATAACCATCACTGAGCATATTAAAGGACATCCATTGACCACTCTCAAGTTGCCCGAGCATATCATCCGCTGCCCAACTAAAACGAATACACGTCCAACTAGGAACCATGCTGGTAATCACCCCAGTAAAGGCCTTATAAAGGGTATTATCCTTATCAAATTTTAATATGGAATCTTCGAAGGTTTTAAACCATTCTAAAAATTGACGTCGAAAAGATCGCGGATCTAAAGCACCATCATAACCATCAAATCGAGAACCTTGTTTCTTATAAGCTAATTTTTTATGTTGCTCTTGCGCAAGACGTTCTGTGCCGTAGTAAGCAAGCAACGGTAAAGAATCGACACCACCGCTTCTAACATTTTGTGCATACGCTTTAGCGAGTTCAATCAACTCCTGAGCATTTTTATAACTGGTTGCGCCCCCAGACTCTTTTACAGTATCTCTATACCAATTAAATGTTTGTCCGGCCAGCGTTTGATTAACGCTGATTTTAAACGGCAATTGAATCTCAACACTTTCTGGTGAGACAATCACTTTTCGCTTTTCATGATTCTTTAAAGGCCTAGAAGCAACCCCTTCAATACCTAAAAAGAAAGTACCCAATACAAAAGATAAGGCATCCAAAACGCTGGTTTTTCCAGATGCATTATCACCAATCAAAACAGACATGTGAGGATCAAAAGAAAACTCTTTATCTTCGAAACCTTTAAAGTTTTTTATGCGTATGTGGTTTATTTTCATAATTTACTTAAATGTGCTGAATACGGGAAGTTGTTTCTAAAATACTCTAGCTCACATAACAGTCATCGCGGACAACTTTGTCTGCTATTAATCGGCCACTATATTTTGTCAACGTCGCGAGGGCATTTTCATGCCGTATTTGTTCTTCTTCGACTTGTTTGGCTATCGCCTCGTCCATCTCTTCTAAGGTTACGGTCGATCCTGTATAAGCTAAGATTTTTGGACCTGCGTCAACCTGTGAGACTTTATTTGTTTTTTTACTGGTCGCATGATGATTGCGTCGCCTTAGCGTTCAAAAGCCAATTCAGTACCCGGTTTTAAACCCAGCGATTGAATCAGATTGTCAGGTATGTGGACATCGCCATAAACGGATAAGGTGGGCATGTGCTTACTCTAATAATAGTTTAAGTGTGTGTAGAATATAACATAAAGCCGTTAAGCGGTTAACTCGCCTTTAAAAGCCCTTTGAGGTTAAGCCATTCGTAATCAGGTTAAGCCTAACTCCCAACCCTGATTTACATAACCCTCGTTTAGTTTTGGCATAAGTTTCGTTAATGGTTAAACCGTTAACTCACCTTTAAAGGCACGTTGTAGCAGGCTGTTAAATAATGCTTCTGACTTTTCTAGACCGGCTAGGGCTAGTTGTTTTTGGGCTTCTATGGCTAGTATACGTTCGGCGTATTGGTTTTGTAAGTTGATAGGAGGACGTAATACAGGAAACTTTCTTAATTGAGTTTTGTTTATTGAAGCAATACCTGTAGTCTGCTTACCTAACTTAAGAAAGTAGCGTTTTCCATATTCACTTCCGCATAATTTACTTAAATATATAGGCGTACTTTTATTACATAGTAACCTGACTCTAAAAATATGATTTTGATGAATACAATTTTCAATCTCATCATTCCAGACAGTACCTCTACCCAGTTTATCTGGATCACCACCTTCAGTTAATAATATATCTCCTTTATGCAACCCAAACTTCTGTATATCTTCTTCTGTACCTGGGATTGTTTTAATCTCCTGAAGATTTAAGTGCCCATCTTGTACATTCGCAACTCTCATATAAGGGATATTTAAATTAGCCTTAGACTTTAGTTTTCGCCCTTTTGTTACACCTGAAACAATATCAGCAATTTCTTCTAATTCAATTTTATCCCACCCCATCGGATTACTAACCGGATCACCGAACATCTCCAAAAACAATGACTGGCTAAGGGCAGTGTATTTTTCAATCAGTTGTTGGTCTTTTTGTCTTAGGTTGTCTGCTGCATTTAATATACTGGCAATCTTTTGTTGTTCTGGTAGCGGTGGATACGGAATTTTAAATCGATCAAATTTAACCTTTGTTATATGTTTCATTGTGGAGCCGTGTGTTTCCCGCCCCATTTCATTTAAAGAAGTACCAATTAAATATTTAAAGAACTGCTTATCAAATTCTTTTTTATCAAATACCACTTTAAACAAATGCTGATTTAACCAAGCATCCTCACCTTTCCAAAGATAAATTCCTAAAGTAGCTGACCATGAAATAAGTAAATCGCCATACTTAACTTTATACCTATCACCAATTTCGCCACTAAAATAATTAATATCACTAGAACCCTTTGTAAGATTTTGTATTCTGATGATTTCAAGTCCATTTGAACTCCAATCTGTTGGCTTAAATGCATATCCATTTATAAATGTGGCTGCGTCACCTAGATTAATAATTTCCCAGTCATTTAATTTAGTTACGTCCATTATTCAATACCAGATTGAGTAATTTTTTCTGGTGACGTCATTTTTATATCACCATTCCAATATTCACTTATTAATCTCGATAGTGTTGAACCGGTTATAATCTCGCAACAATCACCAAGAAATCTTATATGCTTAATCACTCCAACAACTCCTTCAACACCCTTAAAGCCAACCCTCTTTCCAAATCCAACCGCTCAATATCCGCAATTATCTTAGCCGGTGCTTCATACCCGACTTCTTCATAAACAATTTCTTTATAGCGATTAATGCTCAAATCCCAGTCATTGGCTTTAATCTCTGCCAGTGGCACTAAGAAGCTTTTCTCAGTTCGAGCCCGATCTTGCTCTAACTCTCGCTGAGCAAAACGGCTCACAATGTCGGGTATATCACTCGTAGCAATGGGACTACGTTTATCATCCAGGCTATAGCCATCGGCTTGCATGTCATAAAACCAAACGTTATCGGTACCGCCGTTATTGGTCTTGGTGAAAATCACAATAGCGGTACTCACGCCCGCATAGGGTTTAAACACGCCACTGGGCATGGAGATAATCGCTTCCAGTTTGTGTTTACTGAGCAAAGTTTCGCGTAATTGTTTATGCGCATTAGATGAACCAAACAGCACGCCATCAGGAATAATCACCGCACAACGACCACCGATTTTTAACATGCGTAG
>CAIXDX010000015.1 GCA_903918335.1 uncultured Methylococcaceae bacterium
ATAAATAATATTATTAGAAGGTACCAAAATTAATATTTTAAGTCTTAATAGAGTTACACTTAGATAAAATTAGAAGATGGGAACAACAACTAGAATGTGATTAGCCATACTATTTGAAAAATCACAAACCCTCCTGAAATCTCATCAGTTGATATCAAAACGTTACATGCAATAATTGACCAATTAACCTTGGCAAATAATTTTTTAAGACAAGTGCTCACCAAAGTCATATCACTAAATGTAAGAAAATCATAATTACACTTCTAAAATATGTAGGTGTAAAAAATTTAAAGTGGTAGCAAATAACAAACAATAAAAAAGGGGCTGTATCGCTACGCCCCCTTGTTTTAATAAACCTTGTTTTCTGTTGTTTTACTAGGTTACTTTCCAATACAGAAACTAGAAAAAATCTTTCCTAATAAATCATCTGAACTTATAGTACCCGTAATTTCGGAAAAACTAATTTGTGCTTGACGTAAATCTTCAGCTACTAACTCACCCGCTTTATTTACCTTTAGTTGAGATAGTGCATTTTCTACAAATTCACTACCCATTCTAATAGCTTCTATATGCCTTCTTCTAGCTAAAAATACATTATCTGCAGAAGCATCGAAACCTACACTCTCTTTTAAATGTGTCTTCAATAACTCCATGCCATCATTTTTTTTAATTGATATATAACAACTATATCCAGACTCGGTTTTTTCTATCTTAGGATCTATATTTATTAAATCTATTTTATTAAACACCTTCAATATCGGAATATTTGATGGCAAACTATTAATTAACTCATCATCTTCCTCATCTCTCGCGTCAATTAATAATAATATTTTGTCTGCTTTTTGAATTTCTAGATGTGCTCTACGAATCCCTTCCTGTTCAATTAGATTATCGCTATTTCTTAATCCTGCAGTATCAATGATATGTAATGGCATCCCATCTAATTGAATTCTTTCTCTAAGAATATCTCGCGTTGTGCCAGCAATATCGGTAACAATTGCTGCATCATGACCTGCAAGCGCATTCAGTAAACTTGATTTACCTGCATTAGGCTTACCTACTAATACAACCGTCATACCATCTCGCAATAGACGACCCTGCTGTGCAGTTTTTTTAATCTCGTTTATTGTTTCTATTAACTTAACAATTCGATTTTCAACTACACCATCTGACAAAAAATCTATTTCCTCGTCCACAAAATCTATTGCTGCTTCAACATAAACGCGTAACTGGGTTAATTCAGACACTAACTTATTTATTTGATTTGAAAATACGCCTTGCATTGATTTTTGTGCCGATCTTACAGATTGTTCAGTAGTGCTTTCAATTAAGTCTGCAACTGCTTCTGCTTGAGCTAAATCTAGTTTACCGTTTAAAAATGCCCTTTCTGTAAACTCGCCAGGTTTTGCTATTCGAGCACCTAATGAAATTACACGTCGTAATAATATATCTAATACGACTGAACCGCCGTGACCTTGTAATTCGAGCGTATCTTCGCCGGTATAAGATGCTGGACCAGGAAAATAAAGACAAATACCAGTATCAATTATGCTGTTATCAACATTTATAAAAGGAGAAAAAATTGCATGACGAGGAATAAGGGGTTTAGTGAGGATTTTTTGGGCAATCTCAGTAACACTTGGTCCTGAAATTCTAATAATACCGACACCACCATTCCCTGGCGGTGTCGCAATTGCTGCAATGGTATCTTGACTTACAAGCAAATTAACTCTCTTTTTCTATTTGCTTAGTAATGTACGTCTGTTGAATGATTGATAGTGTGTTATTAAACACCCAATACAGAACCAAACCCGCAGGGAAAAACAAAAAGAAAATTGTAAAGACGATTGGAAACATCTTCATCACTTTTGCTTGTATTGGATCTATCGGTGGAGGATTTAAACCTTGCTGAATTTTCATGGTAATTCCCATAATAATTGGCAAAATATAAAATGGATCCTGAATAGATAAATCTTGTATCCACAATACAAATGGCGCTTGACGAAATTCTACAGTTTCACTTAATACCCAATACAAAGCCATAAATACAGGAATCTGTATCAAGATTGGCAAGCATCCACCTAAAGGATTTACTTTTTCTTTTTTATATAACCCCATCATTTCGGTATTAAAACGTTGTCTGTCATCAGCAAAACGTTCTTGTAATTCTTTAAGACGTGGTTGTATTTTTCGCATTTTAGCCATTGATCTAAAACTAGCTTGAGACAATGGAAAAAATAGTAATTTTATACAAAAAGTTACGCCAATAATCGAAACACCCCAATTACCAACAACACCATGAATTTGATTTAATAACCAATAAATAGGTTTACCAATAAAAGTAAGTACACTATAGTCAACTGTAAGTTCTAAACCAGTTGCCACCTTTTCCATTAAAGGTTGTATCTTTGGCCCTGCAAATAATTGAGATGAAAACTGTGCTGTTGAGTTATTCTCTATACTAACCATTGGAGAATATGTACCAATAACATAGCGATTATCATTTAATTCTTTAGTATAAAAATGATTATCTTGATCTGCAGGCGGAATCCATGCAGAAGCAAAATAATGTTGAATAAATGCAGTCCATCCTCCTTTTGACATTTCATCTAACGTTTTTTCAGCCATATCATCAAAGCTTATTTTTTGATATTTATTCTTCTCTGTATAAATAACACCACCATCATAAGCTCTCATACCACCAGTTAACATATTTCCTTTGCCAGACTTATCTTCAACTTTCAATAATTGACTATATTGTCTGCCAGTCCAAACTTTCCCCGTGGTGTTTTTTACAACTTGATCCAGCTTGATATCGTAGCTTCCACGTTTAAACGTATAAATCTTTGTAATCAAAAAACCTTGGTTATCAGACCAAGTTAAAGGCACAGAAATAGTATCTTCGTTATCTTGTAAGTTGTATTGATCTTTTTCGCTAGTAAATACAGTGTAATGATTGGGGGCTGTTGGTAAACCAGCGTCCGCAATTAAACCACTTTGTGCAACAAATATTTTTTCTTGATTGTTATTGAATAAACGAACAGGCGTTTTATTTATTTCTGCTGGAGACATTCCAACCATTTCGCGCAGACTATCAACTACATTATTTGTTTTTTGTACTGGATAGTTCAATAAGTCTAAATTCGTTATTGTTCCACCTTGTAAATCAATTTCTAATGCTAAGACATCACTTTTAATTTTGATTGTTTTTGAAATTGATGAAATAGATTCTGATGATGTAACTGATTTTTGTGTTCCAGACTCAGTAGTTACAGACGATTGAGCTGTGACGGGTAAATCTTCTTTATTTTTTGCAACTTCGGGTGTTGAAATTGTAGCTACTTCTGGCTTAGGGTTATAGTCCTGCTCCCATGCCTGCCACAACATAAATATCAACATTCCAAAAGTAACAACGAGTACAAATCTTATATTATCCATTCTTATTACCGATTTTTTTCTGGAACAGGATCTATGCCCCCTTCATGAAAAGGATGACATTTCAATAATCTTCTTAGAGTCAAATAAAAACCAATAAAAACACCATGATTCTCAAATGCTTCTATGGAATAACTGGAACAGCTTGGATAAAAACGGCAATTATCACCAAGCAATGGACTAATAAAGAATTTATAGATCTTTATTATTGCTATGAACATGAAGCGCATCTGGATACCAATCTAAGCCAATGTTTTTCCAGAGAATTTCTTAAAGATTCTGATGGAGCATCTATTGCTTCTTTTCGAGCTAAAACAACAACATCTATATTTCCTAAACTTTGCTGTTTTAATCTAAAATTTTCCCTTACTGTGCGCTTAATAATATTTCTATTAACAGCTTTTCTGACATTTTTTTTTGCAATTGCTAAGCCTAGCCTAGGATGATCATGTTCATTCCTGATTGCTAACAATGTAAAATACGTATCACTTGATTTTACTGGTTTATCAAAAACTTTTTTATACTCAGATGGTTTTTTTAACCGTAACTCAGAGGGAAAATTAAAA
>CAIXDX010000016.1 GCA_903918335.1 uncultured Methylococcaceae bacterium
TAACCCCCAGGCAGATATTATCTAACCCATTCTTGTTTTTAGCGTTTGGTTTTGGTTCAGGGCTCGCAAAGAAAGCACCCGGTACCATGGGGACTTTAGCGGCTATTCCCGTGTATTGGTTATTTGCTCAAACGAACTTTATCACTTACAGCATTTTAACCGCTGTAGCGACAGTTGCCGGTATTTGGATATGTGGTATTGCCGCTCATAAATTAGGCGAACATGATTTTGGTGGCATTGTTTGGGATGAGGTGGCCGGCTATTTGATCACCTTATGGTTTGTGCCGTGTACTTGGCAAACCATAGTGACTGGCTTTGTATTGTTTAGAATTTTTGATATTTTAAAACCTTGGCCTATTAAGTGGTTAGACCGTCATGTTGAGGGTGGTTTCGGTATTATGATTGATGACGTGCTGGCTGCTGTTTTTGCGGGTGGTCTTTTGTTATTGATGGTTAATTATCAATGGCTCAGTTAATCGATAGGTATTGAGTAATCCATGTTAGTATAACCATAAATGGATCAAGTTTAGCCCTGTTTATAAAGTAACATATTGTTTCACATACTAGTCTTGTCATAGTTCGCTGATTTTTAGCGTTATTGAATAAGATTCTTGTCATAAGTCTTGGAGTTAATGCGTTTTATGCAAAATGTTCCAAGATGTCCTTTAGCATTTACGCTATTAGAGTTGCTAATCACCCTTTCCATTGCGCTATTTTTGTTAGGTTTAACAATACCTAGTTTTAATAGATTAATGTCTACAAATAGATTAACTTCGTACGTCAACGAATGGATTACCGACCTTAATTACGCGCGAAGTGAAGCGATAAAACGCGGTCAACAAGTGGTCTTAAGAAAAACTTTTCTGCAATGGGAGCAAGGTTGGCAAGTGTTTGTTGATATTGATCGATCCACATCGACACATGAAAATGTATTGGATAGCGTTGATATTTTATTGAGAGTGCATTCGACTTTGCCTGTTACTTTTACCTTAAGAGGCAATAATAATTTTACTAACTTTATTCGATTTAGACCTGATGGAACCAGTAGTAATTTTGGTAGTTTTGTGATTTGTGATAATCGAGATGGTGATAATTTACCTCAGTCTAACACGTCACGTTTAGTCACAGTCAATGCGGCGGGCAGAATTCATTTAGGGATTGATGCTAATCATAATGGTATTCCAGAAAGAGATGATGGCAGTGAAATTGTTTCTTGCACAGTTTCACCCTTTTAAACGGATGAAACAGTCTAGGGGATTCACCTTAATAGAAGTGTTAATCGCCTTAGTAGTTTTAGCCGTCGGTTTATTGGGATTAGCAGGGTTACAAGTGATGAGTTTAAAAAATAACCAAAGTACCTACGTGAGGGGACAGGCGAATTTAATTGCCATGGACGTCATAGATAGAGTTCGGGTCAATCCTCTTGTCAAGAATTTGTATTTAACCACTATCGTTGCTGTTTCAAATAATAGTTCTGATACTCAATGTAATCAATGTAAAGGTACTGATAATTCATGTACACCTCCTCAATTAGTTATTCAAGATTTATGTGATTGGCAGGAACAATTGTCCAAGCTATCAACTGAAGCCACTGGAGCTATCACTAATATTAATGGCATTTATTCTATTGCAATCCGTTGGGATGAAAATAGAGACGGTGCGGTTAATAACCTAGATGCAATTATCACTATTAATTTCTTAATATGATGCCGTTTTCAAGTATGAAAATATCTTATCAGCAAAGAGGTTTATCTTTAATTGAAATAATGGTCGCTATGCTAATTGGAACTTTTTTATTGGGTGGAGCTATAGCGACTTTTATTAATATTAAGCAAACTTATCGTATCCAAGAGAATTTATCTAGGATACAAGAAGCTGGATGGTTGGCTATTGAATTAATAGGGCGGGATATCCGTATGACAGGCTATTGGGGTTGTTTAAAGCCCAGTACAGGTGATTTATATGGGGATGAGGTAAGGCTAATTTTGAAAGCTGCTTTTGTGGTGCTAATGCCAACGGCAAATTGTGAAGACAGTGTTAATAAATCGACGAGTTATTATCTTGATAAAACGTCCACTGTTGTTTACACCATAAATAATGGCGTTTTAAGAAGAGAGACTAACAATATCAACAACGATATTGTAGAAGGCGTTGAAGATATGGTTTTTCAGTATGGTATTGATACCGATGCTGACAGTGCGCCGAATTATTATATGCCTTACTATTCAGGTGTTGATTTTGAGAAGGTAGTGAGTATAAAAGTTAGTATGTTACTTAGCA
The DNA here is from genome assembly GCA_903918335.1 of uncultured Methylococcaceae bacterium. GTDB lineage: Bacteria > Pseudomonadota > Gammaproteobacteria > Methylococcales > Methylomonadaceae > Methylobacter_C. The sequence goes on from CAIXDX010000016.1 coordinate 2,281, forward strand.
GTATGGATGATAATTTAACTGATAAAGTTATCCCCTATCATTTTAATGGTGCAAGTAAAAGTGATAGACGTTTAAGGCGCGTGTATAGCTCGACTTTTATGTTAAGAAATCGGCATTCATAACTAGATATGCATTTTAAAAATTCGCAAAATGGCATAATTTTGATGATCAGTTTAATTTTATTACTCTTATTGACTTTAATTTCAATCACTGCCTTACAAACGAGTCTTTTGGAAGAAAAAATGTTGTCAAATTATTACAGTCGGAGTGTTGCATTACAAGCAAGTGAATCGGCTTTAAGAGATGCAGAAGCGTATATTAGTAGTAATGATGTAGTTTTTAATCCCTTAAAGTTAAGCTTAGGACCTTTTCAAGGGGGTGATTGTGTGTCAGGATTATGTCCTTTAATGACTACACCACTATGGTCGATGGTAGGTTTCAATTGGCTAAATAAAGGTAGAGTTTTTAGCGGGGAACTAAAAAATGTTGTGCAAGCCCCTCGTTATGTCATTGAGTTAATGTCTATAGTGCAAAGCTCAGATCCTTCTAGGGTATATGCTGTGTTTCGTATCACCACCATGGCATGGGGCTTTGATATTAATACGATTGTTCAATTACAGAGTTATTTTAAACTCCAAGTGCAAGCCTTTGTTTTTTAATAAAGAGGTCTTATGGATCATATTGCTGTTTATCAATAACGCGCCATTTGCCGCTACATTATTTGATCCAGCTATCGAGCCTATTGCTAGTTTGGCACGTCTAGCTATTAGTCATACCGATTTACAATCTAATCAAGAAACTGTATTTCCATTTACATTTGAACAAACTAATTGGACTGGCGATATTAATGCTAAGACTATTAATACGGTTGCTCAAATCCAAACCATAGGTCCTTGGGGTGTGTGGACTGCTGCGAGTCGCTTAGCTTTATTGAATACCGACACAGATAGAAAAATAGTTACATATAATGGTAATAAGGCTATTCCTTTTCGATGGACTGATTTATCTATAAATCAACAAGCCAGTTTGGGGGATGAAGTGACTGGATCAAAATGTGTTGATTATATTCGTGGTGATCGTAGTCATGAAGGTTTAGCACCCGATGCTTTTCGGGTCAGGAAATCGTTATTGGGTGATATTATTCATGCAAATATTTTTTATTGGAAGATAGATGCCGCTCAACAACAAATATATGTTGGTGCTAACGATGGAATGTTGCATGTCTTTAATGCCTTAACAGCAGAAGAAATATACGCGTATATACCTTCTATGTTAATTGGTGATTTAATACGTTTAACAAAGACACCTTACGAGCATACTTATTTTGTAGATGGAAATATTAGTATTGCAAATGTTGCGTATCAAAATGCTGTTAAATCGATATTAGTCGGTGGGTTAGGTGCAGGGGGGAAGGGGCTTTACGGTTTAGATGTGACAGATACTAGCGCAGATGATGAAAGTAGTGCTGCTCAACATATTAAATGGGAAATAACTCCAGACAGTTTTGGTTTCGGTGACCTAGGATATACCTATGGTATACCCAAAATTACTAGACTTAACGACGGTACACCTGCAGTGATAGTGGGAAATGGTTATATGAACTCAGGAAAAGGTCATGCTGTACTTTATATCATCAATTTAGATACGGGTATTTTGATCAAGGCTATTGATACGGGAGCAGGAAATAGCCAAAGTCCAAATGGCTTGTCATCGCCTACAATATTCGATGCCAATGGTGATGGTAAAGTTGATTATGTGTATGCCGGTGATTTAGATGGGCACATATGGAAGTTTAATCTGAATAGTCAATCCTTAGCAGATTATAGTGTGCTTGATAGTGGTGGTAATACAGGGCCATTATTTATGACATCCCCCCAACAAGCAATTACCACAGCGCCAGTGGTGACGGCACATCCTACAGGTCTGGGACAGTTAATTGTGTTTGCCACGGGCCGTTTATTATCGGAAGAAGATATTAATAATCCTGACGTACATTATGTGTATGGTGTTTGGGATGGAGCACCCAGCAGTAATACGGCATTGTTAGAGCAAAATATAGTGGATTCTGGCTTGACTATGTGGCGTATTGAAACTGGATATTTACCACTATGGGATGCAGATGGATTAAATCATAAAGGTTGGAGGCTTGCTTTGCCAGTAGGCGAGCAAGTAGTAGGAGAAAATCCTTTTAAGGAAAATGGCCGGTTTTATTTTGTTAGTAAACAAGCAATTATTTATGGGCAGGGAACAAGAGATTTTAAAAACTGGTTTTATGAATTAGATATCAATACAGGAGGCTCACCTAAGTTACCCATTTTTGATATGAATAACGATGCTTTATTGACGGATTTAGATTTAGTGGATGGCTGTTTAGTGAGTGTAAATATGTCTTGTATACCTATTGCTAAATTGTTAGGTATGGGTCTTTATTCTCAACCCATTTATTTACAAACAAAAACTCTTAATAGTGTGTTGTTCTCTCATCTCGCTTTTCAATCGGGTAGTCAGTTTAGTAATAAGGTTATTGAGCCGATAATCCCGATAGGACTTACTATCACTAGTGTAATCACAACAAATTTTGGGCATATAAAAACGACTACCACTACCTATAGCGATCTTACACTTTATATTCTTAATGCAATTAGCAATGCGGATGGCTCAATAACTATAAAGCAAGTCTTTCGAGATGGGAGTGTAGTGATGACAGAGTTACCGGAAATTGCAGAAGCAACTGCTCCCCCCATTACCACGCCTAAACAAGAGGGTATCACTGACAAAATAGGCCGGATTTCTTGGCGAGAGATTTTCAGTTTATGAAACTTAACAGTGCTTTTACTCTAATTGAACTTATGATAACGTTGTTATTAGTTGTTATCTTAGCCGGTATTTCATATCCGACATTTATAGATAGTCTATATAAATCAAGAAGGATGGAGGCTAAAGTAACTTTAATGGCATTTTCTAATGCAATGGAACGTTTCTCTACGCAAAATGCCACGTATTTAGGTGCGGGTTTGTCAGGGGATACTGGCGTTGCCAGTATATTTTCTGCCACCTCTCCTTTAGGGGGTGGCATTGCTTATTATAATTTGACTATCAGTGCGGCAACTGTAACTAGTTATACATTAACGGCAAGTCCCATTGGGCTACAGGAAAATGATAAATGTGGAGATCTTTCATTGACTGATTTAGGCGTAAAAGGCATCAGTAATAGTGCCAATGGGGTTGTGCTTAATGATTGTTGGTAGTTTTACGTTCTGTCAGCAAGTATCCTTAACTTTTATTTAATCTGCATATTGTTGAATTCCATCAAGCAACCACTTAGTTTGTAGACCAGAGATTGGTTTAACAAAATGCCATACTTCTTTAATTTCCTCTGGTGCTCTATTGGTATCTTCTCGCATCACGGCTCTAAATAAAACAACGGCTATTATTTCAGATCCAATTTCGCGTACTTCTATAATGTTAGCTTCAAGATTTAAGATTTCAGTATGATTATCAGTTGTTGAAGCTTTAATTTGATCTTGAATTTCAGAAAAAACTTTATCTGAGGTTAAACCTCTAATTTCATATAAATCTCTCGCATCCCAAGCCTTTTGTAAGGTGGTGTATGCAATAGTTGCACCTTTTAAAAATGCGTTTGTATCAAAACCAGTAGGCAACTTAGTTTGTTGCACAGGTGCTGTACCTTGTTTATTGAATAAAACATCTGTGTTGAATCCAGCAGAACTATTAGGCATATCTCTTGTGTACGCATTATTAGCAGTGCGTTGATAAGGTTGAGGTTGCGTTGCTCTCATTTTAGACATTAGTAGTCTGATCAATATAAAAGCCATTATAAGTACTGCAATATCCATAAAATTAATATTTTCAAATGCACCACCAAATAGCATCGACCCCAATAATCCACCAATAGCCAAACTGCCTAGCATACCCATTAAGCCACCGCGCTGAGATACGTTCTGTCTAGCCATTTGATTTTGTGCTGACGCTTGTTGTTGACTTGCGGAACGATTCGCGAATGATGATGTGGATGAACCTGAAAAAGGAGAACTATGTGAAGGTCGACTACCAAAAGAGCTGCCTCCGCCAAAACGTTTAGCTTCTGCATCATTTGTCCCAAATGACAACAAAACGATACAAAAAATCATAACAGTAGAAAAAGACCAATATTTATTCATAAAAGTACCAAATTAAATTATTTATAAGAATTAATGGGATGCTGTCTTTACAGTACATGCCGCTAATTTATTGATTTCAGAGAGTTCAAGGATTGTATGTTAAATACATCAAAGATACAATGTAACATTAAGATTGTAATATCCAAATCGCTCAATAATTAGGATCAACGAAATGGAACAAGATACTAAACGCATTGCAATTGTTACGGGTGCTACATCAGGCATTGGTGAAGCAACTGTTAGAAAGTTGGTCACCGAAGGGGTTTGCGTAATAGGTAATGGTCGTAATGGTGAAAAACTAATCGCATTAGAAACTGAGTTGGGTTCTTGTTTTTATGGAGTTTCTGGGGATATTACGCAAGAATCTGTGATTGATGAATTGTTCAATGTAGCACAAAGTCGATTTGGTAAATACCCGAATATTGTCGTGGCTAATGCTGGACGTGGTTTGGGTGGTTCTGTGATGGAAAGTGATATTGCGGAATTCCAAAAAATTCTGCAAATTAATGTAACTAGTACCCTGGCTTTACTCCAAAAGTCTGCACGCTTGATGGTCGCAACTCAAGCTGATCTTTATCCCTCAGCTACTGCGGATATTATTATCATTGGATCAGTCGTTGGTCGCAATATTTCTCCTTTTAGTGCAGTTTATGGAGCAACGAAGTTTGCAGTTCATGCTTTAGCAGAAGGGTTACGTCGTGAAATAGGCCCCAAAGGCATTCGGGTTTCATTAATTGAGCCAGGATTATTATTAAGTGGTTTTCAGGAAGCAGCTGGTTACAGTGATGCTATGGTATCCGGTTTTACAGAAAAATTTGGGCCGTTATTAATCGGTGAAGATATAGCTAATACTATTCATTTTATGATTACCCAACCAGCTCACGTTCACATCAGTGAAATAATGGTGCGTCCTACTCGTCAGGATTATCCGTAGTTATCGGACAGAAAAATAAGTAAACTTATAGGGTTCCTGTTAGCACAGGAAATATGGCGGATAGTCCCTTTGTAATAAATTCTACCGCAATGGCCGCTAATATTAACCCCATAACTCTAGTCACTATATTGATGCCTGTCTGTCCTAACAATCTGGCAATTTTGGGTGCAATGAGTAATGCAATTAATACAACGAGTGAGACTGATAAAATGACGGCACTCATTAATAAATAATGTAACCAAGTATGTTCCATCTGCCCATAGACTATGGTTGTACTAATTGCGCCTGGGCCACTTAATAACGGGAGAGCTAACGGCACAACTGCAACGGATTCTTTTTCAGAGGACTCTGCATGTTCTTCGGGTGTGTGTCGAGACCCGTCAAGCTTTGCATGTAACATCGAAAGTCCCATCAATAGTATAAGAATACCACCCGCCACACGAAATGCTGGCAGACCAATACTAAAGAAATTCAATATAGGTTCGCCGGCAAGCAATGAAACCTGTAACACCATGAAAACTGCGCAGGCGCAAACAATCGCAGTTCTTTTCTTGTCTTCTTGCGTACGAGTATCAGTTAATGCCATAAAAGTGGGTATAGCCCCAATGGGATTAACTACAGAAATTAATCCCGCTGATAGTTGAATATATTCGTTCCAATTAGTCATCAGCATTATGTCATTGTTGGGCATAAAAAACCCCAAGTACCGATTAAAGTACTTAGGGTGTTTTTTAATTGGTGGAGGCGGGGGGAATTGAACCCCCGTCCGCAAGTACTCCGCCATAAGGTCTACATGTTTATCTCGTTCTTTAATTTAGTTAACAACCACCCGACGAGCCAAGAAAGTTATTAACGATTCCGTAAGGTTTTAGCACA
>CAIXDX010000017.1 GCA_903918335.1 uncultured Methylococcaceae bacterium
TCACTTTAAAATTAGGATAAACTTCCCAATATTCACTACCATCATAAGTACTCAACTCAATGACATCAGGGTTTTTAGACAATCCAACACGCTTAGTAACCGGCTTATGTATTTGCCAACCACTCTTAGAGAAATAATGCGCCACACTTCCTACTGCATCATGAGGATGCCATAAATCTCGCTTACCATCTTTATTAAAATCTACGGCTAATGTCTTAAAATTGCTGGGCATAAATTGACCATACCCCATCGCACCCGCCCACGAACCTTGAGGTTTTAAAGGATCAAAATGCTCATCTCTAGCCATCAATAGAAAGCTTTCTAATTCTGACATAAAATATTTAGATCGTCTTTCTGTATCAAAAGCTAATGTTGTTAGCGCGTCAAATATACGGGTCTTACCAAAATTTCTGCCAAAATAAGTTTCAACACCAATAATTCCAACGATATATTCTGGATCAACACCATAAATCATGCTGGCTTGCTGAATAATCTCAGAATTATTACGCCAAAACTCCACGCCATTATTAATGTGATCATCTGTAAGAAACTTATTACGATAGCGCGTCCAACTACCAATACTAGGTTTAACAGGCCCCAAAGTTGGCTCTGGCGTTTCTAATTTTATAACTGACTCTAATCTATTCGCTTTTGAGAACAGACCATTCAAGTAAGTTTCTGAGAACCCATGCTGATGAACCATATATTGAATAAACTTTAATACTGCAGGGGAATGCGAATAAGTCCCTGTTAAAACGAATGCTTCATAAAAAGAGGAATAAGGTGGTTTAATGTCATTTTGAATTGGGTCTAAAACACCCTCAGAAAAACTCCCAGCAGTTACCTTTGATGAGTTACCCACACTTACTGGTAGTTTAGTCGCTTTTTCACTTGCACATCCTGTCAACAAGGCAATTAAAAAGCCTTTAATTACAGTTTCACAAATCAAATGTGTCATAAAATTTCTCTGAGTACCCTATTAACTAAAAGTAAAAAACCAGCCTATTCAAATCAAATATTGCCGATAGATCAATAAATCATTATGATCTAAGGTGTCAAGCTGGTCTATAAAGGCTATTTTATAGCAGAACCATCAATAATTTTTGATTTAACTGAATTTTTAACAACATGAATATCGATGATCATTGGCTCACACAGATACACCTCACTCCGTCTCCAAATTATGACGATAGAGCCAATGAGTTAGATATATCCTTAGTCGTTATTCACTGTATTAGCCTACCACCGAATGAATTTGATACACCTTATATCGATCAATTATTCTGCAACCAACTTAATCCAGGAGACCACCCCTACTTTAAAGAAATATACCAACTCAAAGTATCCGCACATTTACTTATTAAACGTAATGGAAGTTGCGTGCAATATGTACCTTTTAACAAACGAGCTTGGCATGCGGGAGCATCCAACTATCAAGGTCGAGAACGCTGTAATGATTTTTCTATCGGTATTGAACTTGAAGGTTCAGAAACCATTCCCTACACAGATGCGCAATATGAACAACTAAATAAAATAGTAACGTTACTACTGGAGCATTATCCAACGCTATCAAAAAAAGATATTACGGGGCATAGTGACATTGCACCCGGTCGCAAAACAGATCCAGGTGCTTCTTTCGATTGGAGGCGCTTAAAATAAACGCTAAATTTTATTCCGGCTGTTTTGAACCCACAACACCAAAAGATTCTAATAACATCAAGACCACCCCCAGCGTAATGGCCGAATCAGCAATGTTAAAAGCTGGCCAATGCCAATTTTGGTAATAAACGTCTAAAAAGTCAATAACATAACCATACGCTAGACGATCAATCAAATTACCTATTGCTCCACCCAACACTAAAGATAACGCAACAGCTAACAGCGTTTCATGTTGTTTTAAACGCGCTAACCACACAGCGATAACAATGCTAATAAAAATAGCTAAGCCCGCAAAAAACCACCGTTGCCAGCCCCCTGCCTCACTTAAAAAACTAAACGCTGCTCCCGTATTCCGCACATAAGTTAAATTAAAATAAGGCACTAAATGTATCGACTGATAAAGCTGCATTGAACTATCTACAGCCCACTTGCTCACTTGATCTAACACCACAGCTAATAAAGATAACGCTAACCACTTTAACATTTTTAAATTATGCATAGTGTCTATGCTCACCCACACCAGTAACATTTTCAACACAACGACCACACAACTCTGGATGCTCTGCGTGCACGCCCACATCAGGACGCTGATGCCAACAACGCACGCATTTATGCTGTTCTGACACTTTTACTTTTAATTTAAGGCCATCAACTTCAGTTTGAATGGCATCAACCGGCGCTTCTTGTTCAGATTTAACAGTCGCCGCTGATGTAATAAAAACAAACTGTAACTCACCAGATAATTGACTTAAAGCACTAAAGTATTCCGCATTGCCAAACAACTCAAGTTCCGCATTTAAAGAAGATCCAATATCACCTTTTGCACGACTCTTCTCTAGTTCTTTACTTACCGCCGTTCTAACTGACATTATTTTTTGCCAGAAATCACGATTTAAAGTCGCACTGCCATCCAATGCTACTAAACCCTCATACCAAGTTTCTAAGAACACCGACTCACTGCGCTCACCCGGAATATACTGCCAGATTTCATCAGCCGTATAACTAATGATAGGCGCTAACCAACGGGTTAAGGCCTCAATCACATGATACATAACGGTTTGCGCAGAGCGACGCGCCAAACCATCAGTCTTTGCCGTATATTGACGATCTTTAACGATATCCAAATAGAAGCCACCCAAATCTATCACGCAGAAATGATGTACTTTTTGGAAGATTTGTTGGAATTGATACGTATCATAAGCCGCTTTAACTTCTTCTTGTAACGCAAAAGCTCTATCTAATAACCAACGATCTAGGGCTAACAAATCCTCAGTTGCCACTAAATCTTCGGCAGGATTAAAGTCATTGATACTGGATAATAAGAAACGTGCGGTATTTCTTAAACGTCTATAACCATCAGAAGTACGCTCTAAAATCTCGTCAGAAACGCGCATTTCACTACGATAATCAGCAGAAGCAATCCATAAACGCAACACATCCGCACCCAAGTTTTTCATAACGGCTTGTGGCGGTATAACATTACCTTTGGATTTAGACATCTTCTCACCGTTTTTATCAACGGTAAAACCATGCGTTAACACGGCTTTATAAGGCGCAACATCATGCATTGCAGTCGATGCTAGTAATGACGATTGGAACCAACCGCGATGCTGATCAGAACCCTCTAAATATAAATCAGCTGGATATCTTAACTGTGAACGCTTAGCCAAAACACAAGCATGGGTAACGCCAGAGTCAAACCAAACATCTAAGGTATCCGACATCTTTTCGTAATCATCAGCTTCAGCACCCAATAACTCCGCTTTATCTAATTCAAACCACGCCTCAATACCTTTTTGTTCGATTCGTAAAGCAACTGCTTCAATTAATTCAGCGGTACGCGGATGTAACTCACGAGTTTCCTTATGAATAAAGAAAGTAATCGGCACACCCCAAGTACGCTGGCGAGAAATACACCAATCTGGACGACCTTCTAACATACTTTCAATTCGCGCTTGACCCCAATCAGGAATCCACTCAACTTTTTTAACTTCAGCTAACGCTAAATCACGTAGATGATTCTTATTCATAGAGATAAACCACTGGGCAGTCGCTCTAAAAATAATCGGCGTTTTATGACGCCAGCAATGCGGATAACTGTGCAAGATTGCGTGATGATGTAACAATTTTCCTTGAGCTTCTAAAACTTCGAGCACTTTAGCATTAGCATTAAAAACATGCTGGCCCGCAAAAATCTCAGTATTAGCTAAAAACACACCATCAGCACCCACTGGATTTTCTACTGGTAAACCATATTTTTGACCTACCACATAATCTTCTTGACCATGACCCGGAGCAGTGTGAACAGCTCCAGTTCCCGTATCCGTAGTTACATGATCACCTAAGATAATGGGTACTTGACGATCATAGAATGGGTGTTGAACTAATTGATGCTCCCAAGCAGACCCAAGTGCATAAGCTAATACGTGATAATTTTCTACGCTATAACGCAGCATAGTGTCTTTTAGTAAGGCTTCGGCAACAACTAAGCGCTCAGTTTCAGTTTGTACTACTACGTATTCTAGTTCAGGATTTAACGCAACCCCCTGATTAGCTGGCAATGTCCATGGAGTAGTTGTCCATATTACTACTGATAATGGTCCATTCCCTTCATGCTCTGGCACATGATGACATGATCCTAAAAACGTTGCCTCATCCACCACATTAAACCGGACATCAATAGCTGGCGAATGTTTATCTTCATATTCCACTTCTGCTTCTGCTAAAGCTGAACCACAATCAGTACACCAATGTACGGGTTTAGCACCGGCAGTAATATGACCTTTTTTAGCAATTTGACCTAATGATCTAACTATATCGGCTTCAAACGCAAAATCCATTGTTAAATAAGGATCCTGCCAATCACCTAAAATACCTAAGCGAATAAACGCTTCTTTTTGAATTTCGACTTGCTTTGCTGCATATTCACGACATGCTTTACGAAACACGGCAGATGAGACTTTAACACCTGCTTTACCAATTTTTTTTTCTACCATTAACTCGATAGGTAGACCGTGACAATCCCAGCCAGGCACATAAGGCACATCAAAACCACTTAGTGTTTTTGACTTAATAATGAAGTCTTTCAAGACTTTATTAACGGCATGGCCGATATGAATTTCTCCATTTGCATACGGAGGACCATCATGCAATATAAATTGTGGATGACCGGCAAAAGTAGATCTGATTTTTTGATACAAATCCGATTCATTCCATTTCTTCAAGCGTTCTGGTTCACGTTGCGCTAAGTTTCCTTTCATTGGAAACTCGGTAGTCGGTAAATTGAGGGTCTTTTTATAATCTAGAGTCATAATCTTTTTATCTCAGCAAAAATCTTTTTAGTCTCAGCCACATCTTTTAATATCTGGGCTTTTAGTTCTTCTAACGAATGAAATCTTAACTCATCCCTAATCTTTCTATGAAAATGTACTTCAACATAACGCCCGTAGATTTCCTTATCAAAATCAAATAAATACGTTTCTAAAATAACTTTAGATCCTCCATCGACAGTAGGTCGCGTACCCACATTGGCAACACCCTCAAAAACTAAGCCATCAATCCCTGACATAGTGACAGCAAACACGCCATTGATAGGGGTGTTTTTTCTAAACATTTGTATATTAGCCGTTGGAAACCCAATTGTGCGACCGCGTTTATCACCATGGGCAACGCGTCCACAGATAGAATAATTATGCCCCAATAATTGCTCGGCTTTTACTAAATCACCCGCATTTAAAGCATCTCTAATTAAAGTACTGCTCACCCGCAAACCAGCAACTTGATAAGAGCCTGTATCTTCAACAGAAAAACCATGTTGCAGACCCATTTCTTTAAGCATGGCAAAATTACCACGACGGGCTTTACCAAAGCGAAAATCATCGCCGACGACCACATGCTTAACATTTAATTTATTGATTAAAACACTTTCAACAAAGTGCTCTGCGTCATAGTTAGCGAAGTTTTGATTAAACCCAACTATTAACAAGTTATCAACGGGCAATTTAGAAATTGCTATTACTTTTTCACGTAAACACGTTAATCGAGAAGGCGCATTATCCCCTAAAAAATATTCTAAGGGCTGGGCTTCAAAAGTCATTATCACTACTGGCAAACCTAAAGCTTTTCCTCTTTCAGCCAGTTTTTTTATCACATCTTGGTGACCTAAGTGTACGCCATCAAAATTACCTATAGTCAAAACACAGCCATTGTTAAATGACTCTAAATGAGATAAGCCTCTAATTAATTGCATGATTCTTTTTGATGAAGAAAAGATTTTTATTCTATCATGCGAAGCACTTAAATGCGGTAGTCTTCCGATAAATGATGCCACCTTAACCCCGTTAATATTAAGGTAACACTATAAATTAACAAGCCAATAACAATCCACTTTAACAATTGGATAACACGCTCAGTTGATTGCCATTGTTGCCACCAATCCACATCAACCGAATAATACAATGCTACAAACATAGCTATACTTGCTAAAAATACACGAACAAAAAAACCAACCCAGCCCGACACGGGGCAATAAATTTTATCTTTGTATAGTTTCACTAACAACATGAGTGCATTAAACAGCGCACCGAAAGAAGTGGCTAAGGCAAGTCCGGCATGCGCTAAAGAAAACACTAACAACACATCCAAAACTAGACTTAGTCCCATAGACCACAGCCCATAAATCATAGGGGTTTTAATATCCTGTCGCGAAGTAAATCCTGAAACTAACACTCTAATAGCAATATATCCAATTAAACCTATAGCATAAGCCCTTAAACTTAAGGCTGAATTATGAACATCTTGCAAACTAAATTCTTTATATTGAAACAAAGTAGAAATCATTGGCTCAGCTAAAACCATTAACCCAATAGTCGCAGGCATAGCCAATAATAAGACCAACCGCAAACCCCAATCAAGAGTTTCGGAGAAAGCACCTTGAGATTTTGCCGAAAAACTTTTTGCCAAACGAGGCAATGTAACCGTTCCTAGTGCCAATCCTAACAACCCTACGGGAAACTCTACTAAGCGATCTGAATAATACAACCAAGACACACTACCTACAGCCAGAAATGAAGCTATTAAGGTATCTAACAACAAATTAATCTGCGTCACTGAAACACTAAAAATGGCCGGCACCAACAATCGAAACATACTTTTTACTTCAGGATCAGCATAACCCCATTTAAATCTTGGCAATAATCCTAACTGCAACAATGCTGGTACTTGAAACAATAATTGCACGACACCCGCCAAAAACACACCCCAAGCCAAAGCTGTAACAGGCTGATTCACCAAGGGCGACCACCAAACGGCCGCAACAATCATACAAATATTTAAAAAAACAGGTGTTAAAGCTGGCACTACAAACTTACCATAAGCATTCAATAACCCACCAGAAAAAGCCACCAAGCCTATAAACAATAAGTACGGCAAACAAATTCTCAATAATGAAGTAGCTAGTTCGAACTGTGACCCTTCTAGCGCAAAGCCTGGCGCGATCATGAATATTATTATTGGGGCAAATAACACCCCTAAAATCGTTAAAATAAGCAAGTAAAATGCTATAGTGCCGGACGCCTTATCAACAAAAGACTGAACAGCAGCTTGACCAATATTCGTTCTATGAGTTGCTACAATTGGTACAAATGCATGAGAAAAAGCGCCTTCAGCAAATAACCTTCTGAAGAAATTAGGAATTTTAAACGCCACAAAAAATGCATCGGTTGCTATATCAACACCGAATATGCTGGCTATCAACATATCACGAACAAAACCGAGCATACGAGATATTAAGGTCATACTGCTGACCGTAAGAGTAGATTTGAAAAGCTGGCGACTCAAGAGAATTCCTTTTTCATAAGGTTTATGTTGACAATAATAGCATTTAAAAAGATAATGCAGGGCTATTTACTAACATATCAACACATTGAGATACTATGGCTAATACAGCACAAGCTAAAAAACGCGCGAAACAAGCGGAAAAAAGCCGTATTCGCAACGCCGGACAACGTAGCAACTTACGTACATTCGTAAAAAAAGTTCTTGCA
>CAIXDX010000018.1 GCA_903918335.1 uncultured Methylococcaceae bacterium
CAAATTAAGTAGCACAACTTTAGTGTCTTTATTCACTTGCAAATCTGCTGTGTTCTCTGCCATTTGATATACCTCGAAATCAACCCACGGCCTAAATGGCTCCATTAAATCATCGGCTAAACATAAACCGTTATATTGATTATGATGATTTAAACCAATAGTCGGGTGAAGCCCACCACTAACAATGGCTCTTGCGACCATTGCCCGCATAATAGAATAACCATAATTTAAAATGCTATTAATGCCGGCTAAGTCACTATCTCGTTTAAAGTTTTGCCCAAAGAGTAACTTCCAATAAGCTTGTGCGGCTTGGGCTTCAAGATTATCCGGATCACCCGGTTTTACTTGAGTCGCTAAGCGCTCAAGTAAAACAGCCGACTGATTTATATTTTTTAAAGTTTGTGCTTGCGCATTGATTTTGTGTTGCACAATGCGTTGCCACAGGCGTTTTTTAGTAGGTAGCGTTATGTTAATTTGCTGTTGCAATATTTTACTGTGCAGAGTATTGCCCTCGCTAAGCGGTAACAACACTGAATACGGTATATGTCGCTCATCACAAAAAACCACTGCCACATTATTTTTTTGACAGGCCACCATTAATGCTTGAGTCATAACAATAGCGGGGTTTTGTAAAATAACCACGCCCAAATCTTCTATGGGTATCTGCGCGACCAATTCACCTTGCTTATCAATACAGAATTGCTGATTTTTAAGATGCAAATAGGCTGGCTCGCTGATATCAATAGTGCGTTTTATCATGCCAATATTTTCCCTATGATATTGAGTAAATGCTTTTCTAACCCAGCACTCATCAAAGATTCAATAGTAGAATCTCTATCTAATAATGTTTCGTTATCATTTTTTAATGTTGAAGCAGTATGTAAACGTAAGCTAATTCTTTTGTTAGCAGAGTCTAAGACTTGAATTCTATAAAATACCTTTTGATTATTATGGATTACGCTTACTGTATCATTGATATGTAGCGCCATCACAAACATAGTGTCTGCACCATGATCCGTTTTGATTATGGACTGTTTAGGAATTAATATACCTTTAGCTCGTTTTGTGGCTTCCATCGTCGTAACAAAATGTCCGGTATATTTACCCGTTTTACTGTCCCGAACAATTTCCACATGATGCATATTGCCATATGCTAACCATTTGAAAACCTTACCCAGCTTATTTTTGGCGCCAAATTTAGACTTTTGCAATTTTTCTAAGGTAGTTTTAGATTGTAACACCCGCACCCGCTTGATCGGTGTTTTGCCATCTTTATGTAATAAGGTAACACCCTCGGCAAAGGCTTTTTTAGGATCGTTACCAAAACCCGCCAAATGCTGTTCTACCAAAGCCTTTACGGTAGGATCAATGATTTTCTTAACTTGGGTAAAACTTGGATCTAAGTTTTTACGGTTAACGTTACCCAAGCCCTCAATAAAACCAGCCCCTGTGGTTTCATGCAACTCACCGGTTAATTTAAGTTGTGGCGCATGGGCAATAATGACTTTATCTAAAGTCTGTTGTAAATCTTCTCGC
>CAIXDX010000019.1 GCA_903918335.1 uncultured Methylococcaceae bacterium
GCATTTATCTCGTTTAGGTACCGAAAAATTTATGCAGGATGGCCGACACACTGGGACAGGTGGCGGTAACCATATCACTATGGGTGCAGAAATGCCGGCTGATAGTCCTATGTTGCGTCGTCCAGATTTGTTACGTAGTTTGATTACCTATTGGCAGCATCATCCAGGCTTATCTTATTTATTCTCAGGCATGTTTATTGGTCCAACCAGTCAGGCGCCTCGTGTTGATGAGGGTCGTGATGAGAAGTTATATGAGTTAGAAATTGCCTTCCAACAAATGCCGGAAGGTGAAGTGCCTGCACCTTGGCTAGTGGATAGATTATTACGCCATTTATTAACAGACATCACAGGAAATACACATCGATCAGAGTTCTGTATTGATAAACTGTATTCACCTGATAGTTCAACAGGGCGTTTAGGTATTTTAGAATTACGCTCGTTTGAAATGCCCCCGCATGCACAGATGTCCTTAGTGCAAGTTGTGCTTTTAAGATCGTTGATTGCGTGGTTCTGGCGTGAACCTTATAAGCATGACTTAGTTCGCTGGGGTACTGAGTTGCATGATCGCTTTATGTTGCCGCATTATGTGCATGAAGATATGCGTCAAGTCACAAAAGATTTACAACGTGCAGGCTTTGCATTTGATCTAGAATGGTTAGCCCCGTTCTTTGAGTTTAGATTTCCTCGCTACGGAAATACACTGATTGATGGCATGGATATGGAATTACGTTTTGCTATCGAGCCTTGGCATGTTTTAGGTGAAGAGATGAGCAGTTCGGGTACTGCCCGATACGTAGATTCATCAGTAGAGCGTGTACAAATAGCGGTAACAGGTTTTACTGAAGGCCGTTATGTCATCGCATGTAATGGTCGCCGAGTCCCTATGCGTAATACCGGCAGAAAGGGTGAATATGTCGCAGGGGTTCGTTATCGAGCATGGCAGCCTCCTTCAGCGCTTCATCCCACTATTGCTCCACATACGCCCTTGGTGTTTGATGTGATTGATACCTGGAATGGTCGATCGGTAGGTGGTTGTACTTATTACGTCGCCCATCCGGGTGGTCGTAGTTATGATGACTTTCCTGTTAACGATTATGCGGCAGAAACAAGACGGATGACTCGATTCTGGGATTATGGACATACACCAGGGGTTATTATTAGGCCACCATTAGCATCAACACGTGATGTGGCCTCAGATGAACCATTTTTACAAAACTTTAAAGCAACAGATAAAGCCCCGAGTGCTATGGCGCCACCTGTTGAAGAGTTAAGTGTGGATTATCCTTTTACACTAGATTTACGTCATCGTAATCGGTAGATTTTTGTGAGTTGAGTTAAACTAGTGGGCATTAATTTTTAACTCTATCGGCTATCAGATAGTAGTAACAACCTATTACTAGGAGATTTATTTAAATGAGTAGTAAATTGAAATTGTTGAATCCAGCTATATTAACGTTGGACGATAAGAGTTATTCATTACCCACCTATATGGGGGTTGAAGGTGAAAAAGCGATAGATATCACTAAGCTACGTAGTGAAACGGGGTATGTTACTTTAGATGATGGTTATGGTAATACCGGTGCTTGCGAAAGTGCTATTACCTACATTGATGGTGAAAAGGGTATTCTTCGTTATCGTGGATATCCTATTGAAGAGTTGGCAGCGCACTCTCGATTTGTAGAGGTCTCTTATTTATTGCTTTATGGTGAATTACCTACGGCAGATAAGTTATTACAATTTTCAACACGTCTTAATGAATCATCTATTATTCATGAAGATATGCACCATTTCTTTAATGGCTTCCCACGTGGCTCGCACCCTATGGGTATATTAACGACTATGGTTGCTTCTTTATCTACTTTTTATCCTGTGCCTGACCGTTTAGATGAACAGACAGAAATACAAATCGTGGCTAATTTAGTTTCTCAAGTCCGTACGATTGCAGCATTCTCTTACAAGAAATCTATTGGTGAGCCGTTGGTTTATCCTTCTATTAAATATAAATACACCAGTAATTTCTTGAATATGATGTTTTCTTCACCTGTGCGTGATTATCAATTAGACATGGATATTGTAAGAGCTATTGATATGGTCTTAATTCTGCACGCTGATCATGAACAAAACTGTAGTACATCATCGGTCCGTACAGCGGGTTCAAGTATGGCGAATGTTTATGCGGTAATTACTGCAGGTATTGCAGCACTTTGGGGGCCTCGTCATGGCGGTGCAAACCAAGAAGTAATTAAGATGCTAGAGCAAATTCATGCCGAAGGTGGTGACGGTACTGAGTTTATTAATCAAGCGAAAGATAAAAAGTCAGGTAAGCGCTTGATGGGCTTTGGGCACCGGGTTTATAAAAACTTTGACCCACGTGCGCAAGTATTAAAAGAACATTGCGATAAGTTACTTAATAAATCAGGTATCAATGATCCACTATTAGACATCGCAAGACGCATAGAAGAAATAGCTTTAAAAGATGAATACTTTATCTCTCGTAAGTTGTATCCGAATGTGGATTTCTATTCAGGATTAATTTTACGTGCGGCAGGCATTCCAACGAATATGTTTACGGTTTTATTTGCGATTGGTCGTATGCCGGGTTGGTTAGCGCATTGGAGGGAAATGATTCATGGTGATCAAGTAACCATTTATAGGCCGCGGCAAATTTATACGGGAGAGAAAATCCGTCACTATGAAGAGATTAGCTTAAGAACAGATTAAGTAAAAATCTTTTGTAGAGAACTCTATTTTAATCTTAGATTTAAGACATTAATTTTGTCCTAAATAAGGATTTTCGAGTAAAAGGATAACAACCCGATATAAAAAGTATAAGGACGAATTGGTGCGCAATAACAGTTTAGCTAATGATGTTGGTACTCAATATTATGCAACTCAGCTTGGTATATACGATGAAATGTATGCTAATAAAGTTAAGGTGTTGCCTTATTGGGAGCGCTTTATGGCTGCATTGGATAGTATGGGTACCGAAAACTTGGAGTTGCGCCGTAAGGAAGCACAACGGTTATTACGTGAAAATGGAGTTACCTATAATGTTTATGGTGATTCTAAAAACTTAACTCGACCTTGGCAACTTGATCCTGTTCCTTTATTGATTAGTAGTGAAGAATGGGTGGCTATTGAATCTGGCCTCAAAGAGCGCGCAGAATTACTTGATCTAATATTAAAAGACATATACGACAAACAGACTTTATTGAAAAAAGGGTTGTTGCCACCCGAGTTAGTTTTTGGGCATGAAGGTTTTTTACATCCTTGTGTGGGTGCTTTACAAAAGCAAAAGCGTCAATTAACTATCTATTCTGCTAACTTGGCCCGAGGGCCTAATGGCAGAATGTGGGTGTTAGATGACAGAGCTCAAGCGCCCTCAGGTTCGGGTTATGCATTAGAAAATCGTACTGTGATGACACGTGTTTTGCCGGATATTTTTAGGCAAACTCAGGTGCATCGGTTGTCTGGATTTTTTAAATCCTTACACAAAGGTCTGGTTGATATTGCGCCGCATAAGAAAGAAGATCCGCGTATTGTCATACTAACACCCGGGCCACTCAAC
>CAIXDX010000020.1 GCA_903918335.1 uncultured Methylococcaceae bacterium
CATCCTGAAACTGTTTTAATTTATTGATTAACACGGTATGCCCCAAATGCAAATCAGGCGCAGTGGGATCAAAGCCAGCTTTAATTCTTAAAGGTCGACCTTCTTCAAGTTTTTTTATTAGTTCTTGCTTGACTAAAACCTCGTCAATTCCTCTCAACAAACTTTCCAATACATCCTCTTGCAATTTATTTCTCCGAATTAATAATTTTTTAATATTCATATTATAGAATCTTACCTAAATTGAGCTTAATAAATTTTTAAGCACATGAGCATTGGCAAAACCATTAAAAAACCCTTAGAATGAACCTAAGCAAACTTTAGAGCTTCTATTTTGATTAAATACCAACCCACTACATATCGCTTATCTAAGAATAAACCTTTTTATGCCTCATTATTATCGATAGGTATAGGACTTGCTTTAACCATCTGCGCACCAGTAACTTTTGCAAAAACAAAAGATACAAAAAAAGCGACTACCAGCCATAAGGCAGTAAAACACGAAGTAATAAAACCTTCAAAAAAGTCAATTCCTGTGCAAACCGTTAGCAAGAAAAATGTTATAGAAAACCCAGCACTTAAGTCTGTTGCTAATAAAAGTAAGCAAAAATCACTGCAGAGTCACATAGCTAAAGCTCCAGCCAACCATAACACCAAAAAACAACATCAACATACTGTACTGTTAGCTAAATCTAGACATACTCAGTCCCAAGAAGATTTATCTACTCTTACTTTAGCTTCTGAAGCCACTGAAACTAACGAAAGAATTCAATCTATGATTGAGACACCTACTAGTGACATCGTTCTAAGCCATTCAACACCTATTAATAATAAAATTACTGGCCCTGTTACCAGTGTGCATGGTGTTATTGACCAGTCTCTTAGTGAATCAGCTACCAACGCAGGTTTAACAAACGAACTTATAGAAGAGCTAACCAGTGTTTTTGCTTGGGATATTGATTTTGCAAATAATCTTGATCAAGGTGATAAATTCACACTCGTCTATGAGCAAGGAACTGATGGAACGAACCCTCAAATTGTTGCGGCTGAGTTTACCAACCGTGGAAGAATATTAACCGCGCTACGTTACACAACACCTGATGGCACTGTTAATTACTTCAGTCCAGAAGGCAAACCTATGCGCAAATCATTCTTAAGTGCGCCCTTGGACTACCTAAAAATTAGTTCTGGCTTTAGCACACATCGCAAACACCCTATACTTAACCGTATAAGAGCTCACAAAGGTGTTGATTATGCTGCTAGAACAGGTACTCCAGTTAAATCAGCAGGCGATGGTGAAATTAAGTTCGCTGGTACTCAAGGTGGATATGGTCAAATGTTAATCGTTAAACACGGAGAACATTATGAAACCGTTTACGCACATCTTTCAGATTTTAAAGATGGTTTAGAAGCTGGCGACACCGTTAAACAAGGTGAAGTGATTGGTTATGTAGGGCAAACTGGCTTAGCTACAGGCCCTCATTTACATTATGAATTTAGAGTTGACGGTGAACATCGTAACCCTGAAGCATTGAACACAGCGCAAACAGCGCCGTTACATGATGAGATCTTAGCTGACTTTAAAGACCAAACAAAAGCTAATTTAAACCAACTCAATAAAACAAAAGCTCAATCACTGTTGGCTAGAAACTAATATTTCTATAGTAATAGTAAAAAAGGGAGGCTAAGCCTCCCTTTTTTTATTTACGCAGAGAACGAAGACCCACAACCACAGGTTGTCGTTGCATTGGGGTTACGAATCACAAACTGTGCCCCCGACACATCTTCCTTATAGTCCACCTCGGCGCCGGTTAAATATTGAATACTCATTGAGTCAATCAATACAGTCACACCACCGTTTTCTACTTGCGTATCATCTTCATTGATTTCTTCATCAAAGGTAAAACCGTACTGAAAGCCTGAACAACCACCGCCAGAAACATAAACTCTTAACTTCAAGTTATCGTTGCCTTCTTCAGCAATTAACTCGCTTACTTTTGCAGCGGCATTATCTGTAAATATTATTGCATTTGCCATTTTGATTAATTACACCGTAATGATAAAAATTTGTTTGATTATGACTATACCAACCCTTTTAGTCAAGAATTAAGGATACAGCGCAATAATCTTTAATCCCGCATCTTCTTTAAAGCCAAATAATAGGTTCATATTTTGTACCGCCTGCCCTGCTGCGCCTTTAACCAAATTATCAATCACCGATAAAATCACTAAAGTCTGGCTACCTTGAGGCTGAAAAATAGAAATTTGGCAATTATTACTGCCCCTAACATTACGTGTATCAGGATGTACACCTTGCGGCAAAACATCTACAAAAGCTTCCTGCTTATATCTCGCTTCATATAAAGCCTGAATCTCAGACAATATTGATGCTCCCGCTTTAAAATCAATCAAACGCGCATATAAGGTTGCATGAATACCACGAATCATGGGCGTTAAATGCGGCACAAAGGTTAAACCTACTGTTTTTCCTGCAATTTCTGTTAGACCTTGAGTAATTTCGGGTAAATGACGATGGCCTTTTACAGCGTAAGCTTTAAAACTTTCGCCTGTCTCACTCATTAAAGTGGCCAATTCGGCTTTGCGACCTGCACCGCTCACCCCTGATTTTACATCTGCAATCAAAAAGTCCGTATCAATTAAGCCCGCTTCAATTAA
>CAIXDX010000021.1 GCA_903918335.1 uncultured Methylococcaceae bacterium
CCGACAAAAAGTTTCTTACTGTTTTCTAAACAAATTAACAAAAGAGGCTGATAAAGTTTTTGTAACTGCCGTGGTAACCATGGTTCTTCATGTGAAACTTCTTTTAATAAATAAGAAGCAATAACCGGAATTGCAGTAAGAGACAGCACTAAAGAAGCACTCAGTGCAAAAACAATAGTTAACGCTACTGGTGTAAATAACTTACCTTCCAAACCTTGCAATGTAAGCAAAGGTAGAAAAACGATAATAATAATTAAAATACCTGAAGTCACAGACCCAGCTACTTCAGAAGTAGCTCGATATATCATGTGCAATCTGGGTAAGCGCTTCGCCTTTTCAACATGCGCTAAATGCGTGATTAAGTTTTCAACCACCACCACCGCCGCATCGACCAGCATACCAATTGCAATAGCTAAACCACCTAAACTCATCAGATTAGCTGACATACCCATAAAATGCATCATGATAAAAGTAAATAATGCGGCTAAAGGCAATGCCAAGGCCACAACAATTGCCGCTCTAATATTACCTAAAAATAACATAAGCAAGATAACGACCAGCACGATAGCCTCCAATAAAGCGTGTGACACAGTATCAACTGCTTTATCAACTAAATTAGCCCTATTATAAAAAACTTTAGCCTCTACTCCTTTAGGAAAACCTTGACTGATTTGGGCAAATTTCTGCTCTATACCTTGAATCGTTTGCCTAGCATTTGCTCCACGTAAACTCAAAACTAAACCATTAACCGCTTCACCGTGACCATTTTTACTAACCGCCCCATAACGCGTTAATGCTCCAATTTTAACTTCTGCAACATCACCCACTGTAATCGGCGCTCCACTCTGATTATCAACAACAATAGTACTAACATCTGCCAAGTTTTTGATACGACCATCGGCTCTAACAATTAAAGCCTCTTCTCCATCACTTATCCGACCCGCACCGTCATTACGATTATTATTCTGTAACGCTTGCATCAATTGATTGATGCTAATGCCACGCGCTGCCAAGCGTGTATTATCAGGAATAACTTCAAAACTTCTAACCAAACCACCCAAAGAGTTAACATCTGCCACACCGGGTACGGTTCTCAAAGCAGGGCGAATAACCCAATCCAATAAATCCCTACGCTCCATTAAGGTTAAATCACCACCTTCAATAGTAAACATAAACATTTCACCTAAAGGTGTCGTCATTGGCGCAATACCACCTTCTACTCCCGTTGGTAAATTAGCCCACATACCATTTAAACGTTCAGCTACTTGTTGACGTGCCCAATAAATATCAGTGCCTTCTTTAAAATCGACCGTAATATCGGTTAAAGCATATTTAGCAATAGACCTCAACATCACTTGATGAGGAATGCCCAATAACTCTACCTCTATACGCGCAGTAATTCGGGCCTCGACTTCCTCAGGCGTCATACCGGGCGCTTTTACAATGACTTTTACTTGAGTGGGAGACACTTCTGGAAAGGCATCAATGGGAATATTCTTAAACGCTAAATAACCGCCTCCACATAACAACAAAACGACTATCATAACCAACAGCCGCTGACTCAGTGCAAAGCGAATCAGGCTCGTCATTATTCCCCGCTCCCCAAGCCTAACCATTGCGCCTTTAAGGCTACAGCACCTTTAATGGCTATCGTCTGATCATCAGTGAAACCACCGGTAATAATAGAATCATCTCCTTGTTTACCTAACACAGCAATAGGAGTAACCGTAAATCCAGCCGCATTACGCACAAACACAAAGACCTTACCTTCATGTTGAGCAATAGCCGTATTAGGCACTTTGAAAGCTTTTGTCTTTAAACGCTCAATTATCTGTGTATTAATCGTTTGACCGGCACGCACCTCAGTTTGTTTACCATGGATTTTTGCCTTAACTAATAATGTTTGGTTATCAGGATTAACGCTTTGACCTATTAACATAACCTCCGCAGTGATATTAGTGTCATCTATTAAAACCTCATCCCCTGCCATAATCCTGCCAATACGCTCATGGGGAATATTAAGTTCTAACCACATTTCATCTAAAGTCGCTATTTTAAATAATGGCGCTTGTAAGTTAACCCGCTCACCCAGCTTCACCATACGATCCAATACGACACCGGTAATAGGCGCGCGTACTTTAAGTTGACCACTTAACTGATGAGATTTAGCCAATTGATCAACTTCAGACACTGTCATCCCAGCAATCTCAAGCAGTTGTTTAAGCTCATTAGCTTCATAAACAAGCGTGTTATATTGGTTACTCGTTTCTTGCCAGCGTCTATCTGCAATAATCCCCTCAGTAATTAATTTTTTATCACGCTCATAAGCCAATAAATTAAGATTTACATCATTAAGCGCTTTCAAATACAGTCGTTGAGTAGCCAACAATTCAGGACTATTAACTTCCGCTAATACTTGACCTTTTTTAACTGAATCTCCCATAGAAGCGTTTAATTTAGCAATTAAACCCGTTTGAGAAGCACTGACGCTGTATTCATTAGCAGCGGGAATGACTACTTTAGCCGGAGCATTTAATACTGTGAATTGCTGCGCGGACTCAAGCGATCCTAGACTGATACCTAAATTAACCAACTGCTGTTGAGTCAGTTGCAGAGTATCTTCTGCGTATGATTGAGCAACATCAAAAATAAAAACGAACGCCATTATTAACCTGATTTTCACGGCATCACTCCTACCGCTTGATTATAAAGGGCCTTATCCCGTTGCATCATCACGACACGCTCCTTAGCTGCTAAAATAGCTTGCTGCGTCCTAGATTGAATCTTTAATAAATCCATTAAACCAATTTCACCCACGGAAAAAGCTAACTCTGTCATACTTAATAACTGTTCAGAAACCTTTCTCTGCTCATTAGCATTATCTAATTCAACCTTATTAATTTCCAAATTATGCTCCGCTTCATGATGAGCCTGTTCAAGATCTCGATACAACTGCTCTCGTTCGGCTATTAATTTATTCAGCTCCACATTAATGGCCGCAATATGAGGTCGCAAATGAGCGCTTCCACCAAAAGGCACATTAACTCCCACATTAAAAAACTCAGCTTTATTACTCCGGTCATCCTTTCCCTCATCACTTAACAGTCCCGCCACCACACTTGCTTGTCCCGATCCAATGGCTTTCGTGGCCGATAACTCGGCTTGTTTACGATCAATTTGGCTATTTAGGGCAATCAATCCAGGATGATTCTGTTCAAATTCTTTTATTTCCACCAATGGCTCTTCATAACTAGCCGGAATTTTGTTGAGCTGTGTAATTGACATATAACGTTTACGAGCATGCATCAATTCTGCTTCGGCCTGAGTATAGACAGATCGTTTTTGTAAAAGCTCAGTTTGAGCCAATAGATCATCAGCACGAGGCAAGTCGCCAGACTCTACTCGACGCTTTATAGTTGCCAATAACTTTTCGTAAATACCCAATTCAGCTTTAGCTTGCTCATAACGAATATTCGCTAAAGCAATTGACCATAAAGCGCCCCTAACTAAACCAGCAACCCTTAATTTAACATCCGCAATTTGCAAATTCGCACTCACTTCAGCTTTATTAGCCAAATTATTTTGAGCATCCCGTTGCCCCATATTCCACAAGGGTACTTGGACGTTTGCAGTGCCATAATTAAGTTTAGAGCTAGCAATTGATTGGTATCCAAGACCCGCCTGCGATGGACCTGCAGTCCAACTCTGTCCTCTTTCAGATAAAGCAATAGCCTCATCTTCTAATGCAGTTAACCACGTTACATCAGGATATTTTTCCATGGTTAACTCAATCAGCTTTGACAAAGTCAAACTTGAATCTGTTGCCACAGAATCAACATGACCCACAAAAGGAGGGGGAACATTTTTATCCGCCATCACGTCGCAAACAGCTATGTTAGATATTAGAAATAAAGCACCTAACAAACAAAAAACGTGCGCATAAAAAAAAGATAATATTTTGCTTCTAGTCATACTCAAGAAATACATTTTTAAAAACTC
>CAIXDX010000022.1 GCA_903918335.1 uncultured Methylococcaceae bacterium
GCTACACGCAATTACCACAGGCCTATTTAGGTATTGCCTTTGGCTGGGCAGTGCCTATGTCTTTTTCTGCGCAAACAGATACTATTCCGCCAGTCGCATGGATCATGTATTTCGCCGTGCTGTTATGGGCATTGGTGTATGACACCATGTATGCCATGGTCGATAAAGACGATGATTTAAAGATTGGGGTTAAATCCACTGCTATTTTATTCGGTGCTTATGATCGCCATATCATGGCCGTACTCCAATTAATTATCATTAGTTTATTGATAATTATTGGGCAGATGCAAGGCTTGGGTTTACCTTATTACAGTGGCTTATTCGTAGCAACAGTCCTTTGCGTTTATCAACAAAAGTTGATTTTTCATCGTGAGAAACCGCTGTGCTTTAAAGCTTTTTTAAATAGTAATTGGTTTGGCCTGGTCGTTTTTCTGGGATTGTTTGTGGATTATCTTTTTTAAATTTTACTAGTCTTCGTTACTTAAGAGACGTTTTGAGCTGTGGATCATAACGATAGCCGGCCCCATAAATGGAGTGAATTAATTCTTGGTGGGGTGAAATTTCCATCAGTTTTTTGCGAAGTTTTTTGACATGGCTATCTATGGTTCGATCAGAAACAATACGATCATCCGAATAGATTAAATCCATGAGTTTCGAGCGCGAAAAGATACGTCCCGGTTGTTTATGCATGGCTTGCATTAAATTGAATTCAACAGCGGATAGTTCTATTTCATTCCCACCAATAATAACCTTTAAATAGTTAGGTTCAAGAGTTATGTCATTGTTAATGATCATCTGGGGTTGGGGTTCTAATCGACGTACTATCGCTTTAACTCTGGACACCATCTCGCGAAGACTAAAGGGTTTACAAATATAATCATCAGCGCCAACTTCTAGACCTATTAAACGATCTATTTCCTCTATGCGTGCCGTAACCATGATAATGAATATAGTGCTGAAGTCTCTAATTTCCTTGCAAACGAGTATCCCATCACAACCAGGCAACATTAAATCCAGCAAAATTAAGTCAGCCTGATTTGTTTTAAGCCAGGGCGCCACGTCCAAACCATTGATTAAGTGATGCGTGGTAAAACCTGCATTTTGTAAATAATCGATTTGTAGTTGGGCGAGTTTTACTTCATCTTCTACAATCAAGATAGTTTTCATAAGTTTATTGGTAACTCTATTTTTATAGTCAGACCGTTAAATGCTGAGGGCTCAGCGTGTATCGAACCATGATGTGCTTTAACAATATTAGCACATAAGGCTAAACCCAAGCCGGCGCCACCATGGTTGAGATTTCGAGAACTTTCTACTCTATAGAAACGTTCAAATAATCGAGCGAGTTCGTTTTCATGCACTCCAGGAGTGCTGTCTGAGAAATCTATTAAAAGAGAGTCGTTATCCTGAGTGATAGTAATCACGAGTTGTCCATCAGTATCAGTATAGTTAGCACTATTGGTCAATAGATTACAATATAACTGTGATAAGCGATCCTGATCGGCATACATCTGAATGACATGGTGTAGGTTATTAATCCATTGGATAGAGATGTGTTTAGCTTCGTATTTGGGACTAAACTGATTGAGGATGTCTTTTAATAGCGCTATTGGATCAATGAAAGCCTTGTGATAAGTCATTGAACCTTGATCTGAGAGTGATAGTTGATAGAGATCGTCGGTTAAACGATTAATTCGTATCACTTCACTATATAAAGAATTAATTGCTTCTGGAGTCAGTGGATGAATGCCATCTCGCAATGCTTCTATTTCACCGCTTAGAATAGCTAAGGGTGTCCGTAATTCATGAGAAATATCGGCTACCCAGCGTCGTCTTGCTTGCTCTGTTTGATCTAAGGCAGATGCCAACTCGTTAAAGTCGCGGGCCAATTGTCCTAACTCATCATTTTGTCCTAAAGCATTAGTGGTTTCTATAGGTAGTCGCACATTATAATTTCCTAGAGCTAAGGCATGTGTAAAGGATGTAATACGGTTGATATATAGTCCCAATTTATAAGACAGCATTAAAGACATCATTGCAGATAATGTTATCATTAATAAAGCAATCGAAATAAAGCTTTTAGATACCTGTTCCATAAAGTGAACTTCGTTATTAGCGTTAATTATTTTTCCGGGTAATAGGCCTAGATAACCCACAATATTGCCTTGATAATGGATAGGGTGCAAAGCCAATTTTGATAAGGCTTCCTGCCGACCAAAGATAATGCTTTTGTCTACATTGAGTAACATAGTCCGCATTTGTAATGGGATGTAATGCCTGCGGGTCGGTAATTCTGATAAGGTGGGTGGCCATACATTATTTGGTTCTTTGTAGGATTTATTAATCCAGTCGGGTGGATGTTTATGATAACTGGAAGATTGCCATAACAAATCTATCCATTTTTGCTTATTCCCTAATAGCTTATCCCAGTTTTGGTTTGCTGCATAAAACTCAGCAAGATCGTTTATTAAGAAAGTGACGCGTTCTTGTTGTCTACTCTCTATGAATTCTTTAAATCCTCGCTCTAAAGACCAGCGCATAAAAATATACATTACTGATATAGTCAGTAATGTTGTCAAAAGAAATATTAGAAATAATTTAGCTCGAATGGTTTTCTGCATGCTCTATTTATGTCTTTATATCAATAGCCTAATATTAACGCGATAAGTAATCGTGAAGAAGTTTGAAGACTTGTTATTCGTGAAAGGAAGTCTTCATTTTTTGTCCCTTTGGTTCATCTAGTTTGTAGTCTTTATCGTTAATATCTATATCAGGGTATCATAGGTTGTTTTATTATTTTAAGGAGAAATAAATGAAACGTACCGCCACATTGGTGACTATTATGCTGGTTTTTGTTGGTCTAGCTGTTACTTTAAATGTAGTGGCAAAGCGGATTGATACTGAATTTAATACCCAATTAAAAACGATTAACGAGCAGTCGCATCATGCGGAAACCCATTTAAAATAAAATGAGCATGTTCTGTAATAATAGTTATGTATTAATTGATTTTTCAGCTATCCAAATGATAGGTATAGCTTAATTTGTTATTTGGGTATGTTTGATTAAGAATGACTTGGCATTTTTGAGTGGCATCAAAAATGTCTTCCGTGTTCAGATCTATATGCTTGTGTTTATGAATTTCAATATTGACCCATAAAATGCCTGCGACATAAAAAATAGTGAAATGAGTGGCATGTGATTTAAACACCGGAATTTCTTTTTTAAATAGCGAGACTAAGTGTGAGTAGGTTTTTTTATCCACAGATCCCACCGATAGTATTTGCATATTTTCAAAGAATAATTTGCTAGGGCTAATGCACATATAAATTGAGAAAAAAATGCAAACAATAGGGTCAATATAAGCCGCATGAGTGGTATAGCCGGTATGATCCAAGATGAACGCTAGAGAAAACGCACATAAAATAGAAATATTGGAAAGGCTATCTAGTTTCCATTCCAAGGCATCCGTTTTTAATAAGGGTGAGTTGAGTCTTTTAGCCGCTTTATGCGTGTAAATGGCACACGATAGATTAAAAAATAAAGTGACTAAAGCATATAGAAACAGAATGGCATGCTCGGGTGGTTGGGGGCCTTTAACCAAAGTCCCCATAGAGCTTCCGATGGCATCGATACAAATTTCTATAATCATTAAATTACGAATCATATTCAAGATAGGAATAAATCCAGAATAGCCTAAGGGGTGTTCCTCTGAGCAGGGTTTTTCTTGTAAACGTGACACAAATATGGTGACCAAGCCAATAATGCCACTGATGATGTAGGCGGATGCATCGACTTGTATGATATTAGAAGTTGTTAATTCGCTAAATACTAAGCCCCATATCATTAATATCAGGACAAAAGCGAGGGAGACGATTAAGGTGGTACGTTCTGCTTCGTAGGCGTTAGTGGATTTAGTCGTTAAAGGGTCTTTCATGTTGTAAATAGAGTCTTACAGGGTGATTAATGGATTTATATTGTTCACACTTTTCATCGTTAAAGTAAATATTGAAGTGCCTAGGGCTGTTAATTTTATTTTAAGATACAGTAATCGTTTGCGTTAAAAAAAACGTTGTTAGAAATAAGTGCAAGTTTCTCAACTTTTATAGAGTGCTTTTACGATGCGAGTTATGTTCAATGTAGGGCCACAAACGCTAGTTCAGGCGCTTCATCATTATAATCGAGTACTCCATAATACCAATTGGGTGCTCCATCACTCCAGTAGAACATTCCAACACTAAGAGGGAGTGCTCAAGAATCATTGCTGTGACTTTTGTGTCATGATGGGGTGTGCTGTTAAGATATCGTAGTACGTTGCTGTGTTCGCAGAGCGTTCAGTTGGGTTGCTGGAGTGCTCCATATAGAGGGATGCGTACGCCTTAAAGTGTTTGTAGGGTTCCGTCGGAACGGCAGAGCCTTCTTAAGGTATTACGGAGCCCTGTATTGTGTTTGCTGAATGCTCTGTTATGTCAGCGGAGCACTCCGTTGACACGACAGAGTGGCTGGTAACAGGCATTCATTCATGAACGGATGGTCATTAACACATCGCTAATCCACAAAAAAAGTGGCTAAATAAGCTATCCAGCCATTCATGACTTAAGGCCAGAATGGCTTAAGTTCTGCAGAATCATTCAAACAAACTTAATAAATAGAACAGCTTATTGATGATTGCATTTCTCTGGGTATTCAAATAGACTGCTCAGGAGTTAACTGAAACACTGTTTAAGAAATTGATATGGAAAAAGCCCGTTATACTAAATTTGGCCCTAGTGGTTTAGGTAGTCTGCTGAATCGTATTCAGACCTTGTTTGTAGGGATGTTACGCGTTTGGTCTATTCCTATTGTCTTAATGTTGAGTATTTCATCTGGCTTTACAACTTATTACGGGCTGTCTTATTTTATTTTACCTTGGATTGCTTTAATTATTACCATAGCGATTCAATCGATCATTGTTATCTGTTCATTAGAAATTGCTAGCATTCATTGGCAAGCCAATCGTGGGCGCTATTTAAGTGTGGTGCTGTCATTATTAGTGGCTATTACGGCTTCTATCACGTTTTCTTATTTTAAATTTTATGAGGTGTCACAAGCGGAAACGATACGAATTGATCGTATTAATGTGCTCCGCAAAGACGTTAACAGTTATTTAAGTGATCTTGTGACCGTTAAAAGTGCGATCTTAAAACAAAAACATGCCGATTTAGATAAGCTAGCTGCAGAGGTCTCACAAGCTTATTTTGGTACCCATGCGCAAGTTCCAGATGCTTATAAAAATATCGTCGGCGAAGGGCCGTTTTGGAAGCATTACAATCAACGTTATCAAGCTCAAAAAGCTGAATTTGAGGAATTGGATAAAGATTTTCATCAAATTGATGAACATATTCGTTCATTACAAACCAGTTTGAATCATCTGTCTGTCGATACAGAAAAAAACTTCCAATTACTCACCTCCGAGTTACAAGAGGTGCAATTAAAGTTTAATGAGTTAGCAGCTAATGCGGGGTATACCGTACCGGAACCACCTATATTGATGACGTATGCGCAGTTTGTGCAAGGCGTCACTCCGTCGTTTGCGATGTGGAACGACTTTTCCTTATTTGCTTTTGCTTGTGCAGCGATGGTGGATTTCTTTACCTTTCTATTATCGTATCGTTTAGAAACCACAGCGCCAGGGCCGTTGTCAGAAGAAGAGCAAGAGTTAGCCTTCCAATGTTTGAGAGAGTTCTCTGAGTTTAGAATTAATGAGAACGATGAACTTGAAATTGTCATAGAAAAAACCGCGATTGAAAAAGCTCGACATTATTCAGATTGGTCCAGAATGTTCGCCGTGGGCTTTCTATTAAGCCGTGGGTTTTTAAGAAAAATCAATAAGCGCTCCGTTGAGTTCGCGCCTAATCTGTACCCCTTGATGTCTGAAAGAATGAGTGCTCAAATCCAAGAACTTAAAAATCAAGCGAATCTTCCTAAAGCTACCGTAAAAGAGGTGAATGATGAGTGATAGTCAAGCCTTAATACAAGCCTGGTTACGAGGTGAAAATAGTTTAACCCATGCCGACTCGTTTGTTTGGGATCCGGGTTTTGATGCAGAACGTTGCGTGGTTGTATCGAAATTGGGTTTTCATAATCGTGTCTTTGAGAAGCCGGTGAACTTTGCCCCCCAGTTTTATCAAAAAGTCGTCGCATTGCCTATAGCGCATTGGTCTTTGTCGATCAATCATCGTCTGTTTGGTGGGTTTTGTGCTCTGACGGGGGACTTACAAATTTATTTTCAAGCCACTCTTTTGTATGCCAAAAGTAACCGAGGCATGATAGCGGAGTTAAATCGGCATATCAAAAATACGTATGAGAGTGTCATTACTGATTTGGTTAAAACGGAGCTTAATCTGCTTAAAGATGGAGAATGGGTGCAACAAGGTTTAGCTGATGCAGAAAGAAAGATAGAAGCGGGTATCAACGAGACCTTATTATTAAGACATATCCAAGCCCGTACTCGTTGTGAGTTATTGCCACAATTTGCTTTGATGGCTACGGACACTTTGGAAGGGCGATTTGTCCAAGACGCTGTGTATCATAAAATCATGCAGAAAGATTTTGAGTTTCGTGAGAAGCAAGCACGAGATCAGTTTCAGCAAGCTGATGAATTGGAACAGATACGTTTAGAACATGCTAAAAAGCAACTAGAGATTATTCAGCAAGAAGACGAAATACAACGCCAAAAACAGGCGTTAGAGGCAGAGTTACTGCAGAAAAAATTGGCTGAGCAAGAAATTCAGCGTCAACAGCAACATGAAATAGAAGTGCGCTTACAAATAGAAAATGCCCGTTATCAGAAAGAATTAAAAGTCATTGAACTGGCAAGCGTTTTAGAGTTTGAGAAAGAAAAGTTATTGCTTGAGCAGCAGGTAGCATTGCAAAAGCTTGATCAACAGTTGGTCCATGAACAGGTTTTAAAAAATAAGCGGGGCTTTGAAGAGGCTGCCACACTTGCCCAACAACAAAAAGCCGTGCAATTAGAAGAAGAAAAAGTCTTACAAAGAAAACGTTTAGCTTTAGAGATAGAACTTAAAGAGGAAGAGGCTGAGCAACTTAAACGGCAGAAGTTAGCTGAAAAATTAGCGTCGTTAAAGATAGAACATGATTTAAAGATTAATAAAATGAATTTAGATGCTGAGGTTAAAGCGTTAGAGATGCGGGCTGAAACGTTGAAGAGTAAAGATGATTTCTTGCATAAAGAAATCGAATGGCTGGTATTAGATAAACAACGTGCTGAAATGACTCGGTTAACACAAGAGAATAACTAGGACTTTTTGGTATTACATCAAGTGCGTAGGCTCTGCAGTGCAGAGCCTACAGTCAGAAAGAACTACTTATTTAATAAATAACATTTCTTGATAAGTTGGGAAAGGCCATAACTCATCAGAAATTTCAGTTTCAAGACTATCTGCATACGTTCTGGCTTCGTCCATTAAGGGGCGAATGGTTTTAGCACAGAATTGTAGATGATCTTCTATCGTTTCAAAGTCATGTTGCGCAATCGCTGCACTGAGTTTTTCAATGATAGCTGTTAAGCTGTTTAAGCTTTCGCTGATAGCTGTTAAACGACCTGAATCTAAAGTAATACCATTGCCTTTTAGGCTACTTAAAGTAGAAGAGAGCTCCGCTAAATATTTAACAGCCGCTGGATAGATACCTGTTTTTACCATGCTAACCACTAATTTAGCTTCAACTTCAATCGCTAGAATGTATTGTTCTGCATAGATTTCAAATCGGCTGGCTAGCTCTACGGGAGAAAGTACGCCTAATTTATCGAACAACTCTTCGATATATTTTTCTTTTAAAACAGGTAACGCGTCTGCCGCTGTTTTAAGGTTAGCCAAACCGCGTTCTTCAACCGCCATTTTATGCCATTCAGCAGAATAACCATTGCCACCGAAAACCACAGCGCCGTGCGTATCAATAATTTCTTTTAAAGTCGCTAAAACGGCCGCCTCTAAAGCAACACCTTTGGCTAAATGCGCTTCTAGTGTATCGGCTACCCAGTTTAATGAGTCCGCTAACATCGTGTTCATAGACACTAAAGGCCCCGCAACTGATTGACCCGAACCTACCGCTCTAAATTCAAAACGGTTACCGGTAAACGCAAAAGGTGATGTACGGTTTCTGTCGCCTGCATCTTTATTAAATATCGGTAGCGTAGAAATACCTAAATCCATAACGCCCGCATTTAAAGAGCTGGTGATTTTACCGTTACTGATTTGCTCAAATACGTTATCAATTTGGCTGCCTAAGTACACAGACATAATCGCTGGGGGCGCTTCGTTAGCACCTAAACGATGATCGTTACTGGCTGATGCGATAACCGCGCGTAATAAAGGACCGTATTTATGCACACCACGAATAACCGCAGCACA
>CAIXDX010000023.1 GCA_903918335.1 uncultured Methylococcaceae bacterium
GTATTCAGCAAGCGGTGGATATTATTTTGTCATATCAAAATAAGGATGGTGGCTGGGCAACTTATGAGTTATCAAGAGCGTCTAAGTGGTTGGAGAAACTAAATCCGTCAGAAGTGTTTGCCGATATAATGATCGATTATTCATGGACGGAATGCACTGCGGCGTGTGTTATATCTCTAATAGAGATTCAACAGCTTTATCCTGATTATAAAAGTACTGAGTTAAGAGAATCGATCAGGGCAGGTCTAGTGTTTATCCTTAAACAACAAAAAATTGATGGTTCTTGGTATGGTGGTTGGGCTGTCTGTTTTACTTATGCTACTTGGTTTGCTGTTGAGGCCTTAAGCAAAGCTAAAGCGAAGGGCTACTATAATGATGTTGTGTTAGTGCAAAGTATGCAAAAAGCCGCTGAATTTTTAGTGAAAAAACAAAAAGTAGATGGTGGATGGGGTGAGACTTTTAAATCTTGTTCAAAGTTAGTTTATACTGAGGCCGAGACATCACAAGTCGTCAATACGGCTTGGGCCTTATTAGCTTTATTGCTTGTAGAGGGTATTGATAATTCGGTGATTAATTCAGGTATCCATTTGCTTCAAAGTAGACAAACTGCTGAGGGTGATTGGGAGCAAGAAAGTATTTCTGGGGTATTTAATTATAATTGTATGATTACCTATGCTAATTACAGAAATATATTTCCGATCTGGGCTTTGAGTCGCTACTATACTATAGGAAAACAATTCAGAAATGATAAAAATCAACGCAATTTTAAGTAGTTGTGCCCATAGTTTAATATGAAAACAGAGTTTGATATTTGTATTATTGGTGCAGGCATGGCGGGAGCAACTATTGCGGCTTATCTTGCACCTCGAGGTCTTAGAATCGCATTAATTGACCAATGCTTTAAAGAAAAGAAGCGCATAGTTGGTGAGTTATTACAACCTGGAGCAGTCGCCTCTTTGGAAGAAATGCAATTAGGACATCTTCTAGAAGGCTTTGATGCGCAACCGGTTAATGGTTACGCTCTTTTACATGAAAATCAAAAAATAACTATACCCTATCCTGAAAATCATATAGGGGTTGGGTTGCATAATGGACTGTTTTTACAAAACATTAGAGCTTCCGCTCTGCAAAATAACACAGTCACTCAAATTGAAGGAAAAGCCTTACAATTAATTGAAAATGAGCAACAAGAAATTATTGGTGTGAGTTATAGGGAAGAGCATACTTCAGAAATAAAAGATATTCATGCGCCTTTAACCATTACTAGTGATGGGTTTTTCTCAAATTTTAGAGAAAGCTTAAGTAATAACAAAAAGTCGGTGACCTCTTATTTTATAGGGGTTGTTTTAAAAGACTGTGATATGCCTTTTCCCAGTCATGGACACGTGTTTTTGTCTGGGCCAACGCCTTTTATTTGTTACCCTATATCATCAAATGAAGTGAGATTGTTGGTTGATTTTCCGGGTGATCAATTGCCTAGAAAGGCTTTATTACAAAAACATTTAGACACTAATGTAACGCCTTTTATTCCAGCGGAAATGCTTAAAAGCTATCAGCAAGCTATTCATGTTGGAGGCTTTAAGTTGATGCCAAATCATTATATGGCGGCTAAGCCAAAAATTCGTAAAGGTGCAGTTATGCTGGGAGATGCTTTAAATATGCGTCATCCTTTGACCGGCGGTGGATTGACTGCCGTGTTCTCAGATATTCATATTTTGAGCACGCATCTTTTGGCTATGCCTGACTTTAGCAATAAAGATTTGATTCAAAAAAAA